>NZ_ADJN01000059.1:0-60832 GCF_000178095.1 Peptostreptococcus anaerobius 653-L
AAATTAATATTATTTGCATAACTTTTTATTTTAGTGTTGACATTGTTAGGCTAGTAATATACAATGAATTTAAATCCTAGTATTTTACTCGGGTTTAATAAAGACAAGGAGACGACGTAAAATGAGAAATATTAAGAAAAAAATCGAATACTCAAATTCATACGGGGGAGTCTCTTCTTGTTGCTGTTGTTGCTGCTCAAGTGTATAAGTAGATAAATCTAGGCTAGACCACTTCTTTATTGTCAATATTGACAAAATCTAGGTGGTATAAATTTTTAGCCAATCGGACAACAATGATAGTAAAACAAGGGGTTTTTACTAAACTAGCATGTAAAAGACAAGGAGAATATAATAATGAAATCAAATGTAATAGATTTAATAGGAAACACACCAATAGTAAACATATCAAAAATTAATAAGAACATTTTTGTTAAACTTGAAAATAAGAATCCCGGTGGTTCTATAAAGGACCGTGCCGTTCTTGGAATGTTTTTAGGAATGGAAAAAAGAGGTCAGATAGGTCCTGGAGACAAGATTGTAGAAGCAACAAGTGGCAACACAGGTATAGCCACTGCTATGATAGGCAGGAGCAAGGGCTATGGTGTAACAATCATCATGCCTGATACAATGAGTCTTGAGAGGCGTTCTCTAATCAAGGCCTATGGAGCTGAGTTGATACTTACTCCTGGATCTTTAGGTATGCAGGGGACTATCGACAAGATGAATGAACTTCTTGCTACAGGCGACTACAAGGCCCTAGGTCAATTTGACAACAAGGACAATCCCGATTTTCACTACAAGACTACAGGACCTGAAATCTACAATGATATCAATGATGTCGATATATTTGTAGCAGGTGTAGGTACTGGTGGAACAATATCTGGTATTGGTAGATACTTAAAGGAAAAAATCCATCTGTAAAGATAGTAGCCGTTGAACCTGAAACATCACCAATGCTGACACATGGAACTGCTGGACCTCATAAGATTCAAGGAATAGGAGCTAATTTTGTGCCTAAAAATTATGCAGCTGACATAATAGATGAGGTAATACTTATCTCTAATGAAGAGGCTTTCGATGCTGTTAGAGAACTTGGTAGCAAGGAAGGTATCCTACTTGGTATATCTTCTGGAGCAAATATCGCCGCTGCTAAAAAGTTAGCAGAAAAATATCCAGACAAGAAGATAGTTACGGTAGCCCCAGACGGAGCTGAAAAGTATATGTCAATGGAGATATTTTAATTAAGAGTTAGGCGTTTAAGAGTTAAGAGTTTATTAGTTTTTATTATGTTTGACGAGGTATAAAAATGAAGTTAATAAAGAATATAGATTTTATATTGGAAAATGATGCCGCTGTTATGGGTGATGGTATAAAGTTTTTTTCTAGACTAAAGGTATTTATCATATATCCATGTGTACACGCATTGGTAGGACATTCTATTTCGCATCCACTGCACAAGGCTGGATTTAAATTTATAGCTAGGTTTATATCCCAAGTGTTTAGGTTTTTCACTGGCATAGAGATCCATCCAGGTGCACAAATTGGTCACAGTATATTTATTGACCATGGTATGGGAGTTGTCATAGGTGAAACAGCTGAAGTTGGTAATAGGGTTGTCATATACCATGGAGTAACTCTTGGTGGTACAGGCCACCACACTGGCAAGAGGCATCCTACTATAGGTAACGATGTGTTCATAGGGACTGGTGCCAAAATACTAGGTCCCATTACAATAGGAGACCACACAAAAATCGGAGCAAATTCCGTTGTCCTAAAGGATATGCCAGAAGGGGCTACAATAGTAGGTGTACCAGGTAAAGTAGTGAAAATGACACCGGTAACAGACCAAACATCTGAAACTGCTGCTATAGACGACGCCTTTAAAATAGAATACAATATTTAGTAAGTAAATTTAGGTGGTTTATCAAGCCATTTAGACCAACCTAACAGTTATTATAAATTAGCAATCAACAAATTCGATAAATATATTAAGAAGCAGGCGTTTTCGCCTGCTTCTTTACTTTTTCTATTTACTTGTGAATTTTTTCTAGCCCCTCCACGATCTTGTCCCTATCACAAGTAGATATAATACCGCAGGCAGCAAGCATCTTGGCATGAGCCTTACTCCCCATAATATCGTAGTGGTATAATTTATAATCAAAGCCTATGGAGGCAACTGAGACTATCTATACACATTAGTTGACAATTTTATTGACTCATTTGCGTTTATAGCTAGTAAAGCTGGGTAGAATATATAATATATTAAGCTACTTTACGTAAAATAGAAACTAAGCCTTTTTAAAAAAGAGAACCTGGGAAATCCCGGTTCTCTTTTTTTTAATATATTATATTTTTTATTTAGGTCTTTTTTATTTGTTTGTACTCAGCTCGTGGCTTATCTTGTGGACTAGCATCTCAAGGGCAACCTTGTTCTCTCCACCCTCTGGTATTATTATATCCGCCTTTCTCTTACTAGGCTCAACAAACTGCTCGTGCATAGGCTTTACAGTTCCTAGGTACTGGTTTATTACGCTCTCCAGGCTTCTACCACGCTCGCTTACATCCCTAGTCATCCTCCTAAGTATCCTTACATCTGCATCTGTATCTACAAAGACCTTTATGTCCATTTGATCACACAGGTCAGGCTCTGAAAATATCAAGATTCCCTCTATGATTATAACCGGAGCAGGATGGACTTCTACGACCTGGTCAGACCTTGTGTGAGTAGTAAAATCATACACAGGCATCTCTATCGTCCTACCCTCTTTTAGGTCTTCAAGATGTCTACATAGTAGGTCAGATTCAAAGGCATCTGGGTGGTCATAGTTTACATTTTCCCTCTCACTTGGTGGAAGATGAGCCTGTCCCCTGTAGTAGTTGTCGTGACGTAGTATACTTATCTCGTTTTCTTTAAATGTTTCTATCAGCTTGTTTGCAATGGTAGACTTACCACTTCCTGTCCCACCTGCAATTCCTATAATAACTGGTTTCATAAATTCTCCTCTCATAGCAAAAATATCTATTTTTTAAAAATAGTAGTTTCCATATATTGGCTAATTGATATTATAGCACAGAAATTCTTATAAAAGATACAAGAAAGTGTACAAATTGATATTGCAATTTTGGAATATTTTTTTAATATATTTTTTCTTGTGTTTATATCATTATGCATTATAAAAAGTCCTTCCACAGGTAACTTTCATTACTAAGGAAGGACTTTTCTCTAATTGCTCACTTAATCAATTACTTATTTAATTATTTATCTCTCTTAAGCTATAAACTTTCTTAGCCTCTGAGTCTATATGTCTTCTATTTACTGCAACCATAGCCTTTAGGGTATCTAGAGATGTCATAATCTCTGTCTGGAACTCTATAGCAGTTCTTCTCATCTTAAAACCGTCTCTTGTAGAGTCATTACCCTTTGTTGGAGTATTTATCACTATATCCACCTGCTTGTTTCTGATTACATCTAGGATATTTGGTCTAGGTTCTTCAACCCTGTTTACAGTGTCACACTCAACTCCTGCTGCTCTTAGGGCATCTGCTGTTCCCTGAGTTGCTATAAATGTATATCCTATCTCGTACATATCCTTGGCAAGCTCTATAAATTCTTCCTTGTCATTGTTGTTTACAGTAGCAAGTACCTTCTTATTTTCATCGGATATTCTCTGACCTGATGCCAAGAATCCCTTGTATAGGGCTTCTTCTAGAGTTTCACCTATACCTAGTACTTCACCTGTAGACTTCATTTCTGGTCCTAGGCTGACCTCAACCCTAGATAGCTTAGACATTGAGAATACTGGTACCTTTACGCATATATGCTTTGGTGTCTTGTACACTCCAGTTCCATACCCTAGGTCTTCTAGCTTTTCTCCTAGCATACACTTAGTCGCAAGGTCTACTATTGGCACACCACTAACCTTTGAAATATATGGTACTGTACGGCTGGCTCTTGGGTTTACCTCTATGATGTATAGGTCGCCCTTGTATTCTATAAACTGGATATTTACCATACCTACAACATTTAGGTTAAGGGCCATCTTCTTTGTATAATCGTATATCTTTTCCTTGATATTGTCAGATATTCTCTGGCTTGGATACATTGTTATAGAGTCTCCAGAGTGAACTCCTGCTCTTTCAAGGTGTTCCATGATACCTGGTATAAGTATGTCCTTACCGTCGCATATAGCGTCTACTTCTATTTCCCTACCTGTCAGGTACTTGTCTATCAGTACTGGGTTGATGGCATCTCTTTCAAATGCATCTTCCAGGTACTGGACTAGTCTAGTCTCGTCATATGTTATCTCCATACCCTGACCACCAAGTACATATGAAGGTCTAACTAGGACTGGGTAGCCAAGTTTAGTAGCTACTTCTACACCCTCTGCTACTGACCAAACACCCTTACCCTTAGGTCTATTGATATTTAATTTCTCTAGTAATTCCTCAAATTTTTCCCTGTCTTCTGCTGCATCTATATCCTTGAAGTCTGTTCCAAGTATCTTTACACCCTTTTCACTTAGGAACTTGGCTAGCTTGATAGCTGTCTGGCCACCGAACTGTAGGATTACACCCTCTGGCTTTTCCTTTTCTATGATGTGGTATACATCTTCTTCTGTAAGTGGCTCAAAGTATAGCTTGTCTGAAGTATCAAAGTCTGTACTTACTGTTTCTGGGTTGTTGTTTATGATTATAGTCTCTATTCCTAGTCTTCTTAGGGCCATTACTGCATGAACTGAGCAGTAGTCAAACTCTATACCCTGACCTATTCTTATAGGACCTGAACCTAGAACTATTACCTTCTTCTTGTTGCTTATTTCAACTTCATCGTATTCTTCATATGTTGAGTAGTAGTATGGAGATACTGCATCGAATTCACCTGCACAAGTGTCAACCATCTTGTATGAAGGTCTGATCTTGTATAGCTTTCTAAGCTCTACTAGGTCTTCTGTATCTATCTTCATAAGCTCACTCATACCCTTGTCTGAGAATCCCTTCTTCTTTAGCTCTAGTAGGTATTCCTTTGAAAGGTCTTCTATATTCATCACCTTTAGCTTTTCTTCCTGGTCTACAATCCACTTGAACTTGTTTAAGAACCAAGCATCAACACCAGTTATTGTAGATATCATGTCTAGCTTGTAGCCTCTTCTTATCATCTCAGCTAGGTCAAATATTCTCTCATCATCTGGCACTACTATACTAGCCTTTAACTGGGATAGAGTCTTTCCTTCTGATGCCTTGTGGACTAGTGAGAACTTGCCTGTCTCAAGAGACCTGATACCCTTTAAGAAGGCTGACTCGAAGTTTGAGCCTATACTCATGATTTCACCAGTTGCCATCATCTTTGTTCCAAGCTTTCTGTTGGCGTGCTTGAACTTGTCAAATGGCCACTTAGGAATCTTGACTACTACATAGTCTAGGGCTGGTTCAAAGCAGGCACAAGTCTTCTTTGTAACAGCGTTCTGGATTTCATCTAGGCTGTATCCTAGGGCTATCTTGGCTGCAACCTTGGCTATTGGATATCCTGTAGCCTTTGATGCTAGGGCTGATGACCTAGAAACTCTTGGATTTATCTCTATTATTGCATATTCAAGGCTCTCTGGGTTTAGGGCCATCTGAACATTACATCCACCCTCAACTCCTATTGCATCTATTATCTTTAGAGATGCACTTCTAAGCATCTGGTATTCTAAGTTTGATAGGGTCTGGCTAGGAGCAACAACTATTGAGTCTCCTGTATGAACTCCTACTGGGTCTATATTTTCCATGTTACAAACTGTTATACAGTTACCCTTAGAGTCTCTCATTACTTCATATTCTATTTCCTTCCAACCCTTGATTGATTTTTCAAGTAGGCACTGGCTAACTGGGCTCAGCTCTAGTCCGTGAGTTAGGATTTCTCTTAGCTCTATTTCATTTTCGGCTATACCACCGCCAGTTCCACCTAGTGTGTAGGCTGGTCTTACAACCACTGGATAGCCTATCTTTAGGGCGTATTCAAGTCCAGCATCAAGAGTTGTAACTATATCACTCTCTATTACTGGCTCTCCTATTTCCTTCATCACTTCTCTAAATAGGTCTCTGTCTTCACCCTTTTTGATTGACTCAACTGATGTTCCTATTATCTTGACATTGTACTTGTCTAATATACCTGCCTCATGTAACTCTATAGCTAGGTTTAGACCTGTCTGACCACCCATACCTGCCAGTATTGAGTCCGGTCTTTCTTTTTCTATTGTCTTTTCAATAAAGTCTAGTGTTAGTGGCTCTATATATATATGGTCTGCTATTTCCTGATCTGTCATGATTGTTGCAGGATTTGAATTTATAAGTACTACCTCTATGCCTTCTTCTTTTAAGGCTTGGCAGGCCTGTGTTCCAGAATAGTCAAATTCTGCAGCCTGTCCTATAATAATTGGGCCTGAACCCAAAACTAATGTTTTCTTTATTGTATCTATCTTAGGCATAATTGGTCTCCTTTACTCTGCTATTTCTAAAAACTTATCAAATACGTACTCGCTGTCAAATGGTCCTGGGCAAGCCTCTGGATGGTACTGCACACAATATATTGGCATAGTCTTGTGTCTCATACCTTCTACTGTGTCGTCGTTAAGATTTACCTGTGTTATCTCCATATCATTTGGCATCTCTGTAACATAGTAACCGTGGTTCTGAGAAGTTATAAATATCTTGTCTTCTTCAAAATCCTTTACTGGGTGGTTTCCACCTCTATGACCAAACTTTAGCTTTCCAGTCTTTCCTCCTAGGGCTATAGCCAGTATCTGATGACCTAGGCAAATACCACATATAGGTTTCTTACCTATCATCTGTCTTACATTTTCAACTATATCTTCTAGGTCTGCTGGGTCTCCAGGTCCGTTTGATAAGAATATCAGGTCTGGATCTGCTGCAAGTACCTCATCTGCCTTTGTAGTAGCTGGGAATACCTTGATATCACAGTCTCTCTTCTTGAAATTTCTGATGATATTTTCCTTTACACCGAAGTCCATGATAGCAACTTTCTTGCCGCTACCTTCATGGTGCTCTACTTCTTTTCTAGATACTATCTTAACTGCCTGGCTGATGTCATATTCATCTAACCTATTCTTTATATCTGATAACTTAGTGTGTTCTGTAGTTATTATTCCCTTCATTGTACCCTTGTTTCTAAGAATCTTTGTAAGGGCTCTTGTATCTATACCTTCAAGTCCTATTACCTTCGACTGCTTTAAGTATGTGTCTATGTCCATCTCACACCTGAAGTTTGATGGCATATCTGATTTCTCCCTAACTATAAATCCACTTACATGGACATTAGATGATTCTAAGTCCTCCAAGTTGATACCGTAGTTACCAACAAGTGGGTATGTAATTGTAACTATCTGTCCATAGTATGATGGGTCTGTAAGTATTTCCTGATAGCCTGTCATAGATGTGTTAAATACTACCTCACCTACGCTATCCTCAGTATAACCAAAGGCCTTGCCTTCAAATATTGTTCCGTCCTCTAAAATTAATCTTCCCTTCACGATTGAGCTCCTTTCAATGAGACCACGATTTTAACTACTGCTTTTCTATTTATTAGCAAGTCTTTCTTGTATGGTCAAATTAATGCAGAAATTTATTTAAAATATCATCATCTATCTTAGTCTTGACTAAACTTCTGTAGTCCTTGCTATCTCTTCTACTATCATATCCGCTGCCTTTGCTGGATCCTCTGCCCTTGTTATAGGTCTTCCAACAACCAACAACTTTGCTCCATTTTCTATCGCCTGAGCCGGAGTAACAACTCTTTTTTGGTCTCCTACTTCAGCTGTAGCTGGTCTTATACCTGGACAAACTGTGACAAAATCAGGACCACAGGCCTCTACTATATCTGCAACCTCCCTAGCTGAACAAACAACTCCGTCAAGTCCAGCCTCTTTGGCAAGTTTTGCCCTCTTAATAGCTGCTTGCCTAGTAGATAGGTTACAACCTATGCTCTCCAAATCTTCATCGCTTAGAGAAGTCAATACTGTCACACCTACTATAAGTGGCTTTTCTATTCCCAATCTCTGGGCCTCTTCCTTAGCTATGTCAGCACATTTTTTCATACCTTCATAGTCTGAAACGTGTATAGTCATCATCCATACCCCGTCCTTTATGCAGGCCTTAACAGCCGACATCATTGTATTTGGTATGTCGTGGAACTTAAGGTCCAAAAATACTCTTTTTCCCTTTGACTTTAAATAATCTAGAGTCTTACCCCTAGATGCTATATAGTTTTCAAGTCCCAACTTGAATATCTCAACACTGTCTTCTAACTTGTCTATAAGTTCTACTGCCTTTTCATAGTTGTCAGTATCAATCGCTACCATCAACTTGTCTTTACCCTTTAACATTTATATACTCCTGTCCGATTAAGGCTTTTAGATACAAAAAAAATCCTCATACCAGGCTGAGATAGCATGGTATAAGGATAATATAAACTCTATATGTCGGACTGTATGGCTACAATCCTACTGTTATTAGACCCATCAGGTCTTATCCTTACCAGTCTCTCTGGACCAGCTTAAAAGACTTAATCAATTTTTTAGTGTAATCGCATCTCTGCACGACCTTTCCTACACCTTATGGATTATAATATCACATATTCATATTCATTTCAAGAAATTTTTGACCTATTTGATATTATTTATTTGTATTTTTTAACCACCTATAGCTTACTTTTTAAATTTATTTTTTTGTGGTTTTTTCAAATCCTTTTATAGTGAATTTTTTTCACTTTTGCTTTTTAAACTAGGCTCTTTCTGCTTGGCCTTCTTCAATTTTTTGTGGAGGTCTTTTTCTCTCTTGACCCTGGATGCACTCTCAAATAGCCTGTAGACAACTCCGTACATTATCTCCCTTTTTTCAGGATCTAGCCCCTTCATATTCCTTATAAAGTTCATAGTCAACCTCAGTTTGCTCTCAGATATGTCAGAGAGTTTCTTGGCATCTGTCGTCATAAGTATGATATTGTACATTTCGTTGACAAAGAGAGCTTTTTCCATATCGTTCAAGGTAGATAACCAACACCTTATGGTATCGTCTAGAAATTGGGCTTGTTCACCACACTCTTCTTCTACAAATTCATTGCCCATGACCTCCCAATTTTGAGCATCATGTTGGATAAAGCCAGTTGAGCCTAGGGCGTTCACCCTCTTGGTTTCCTCTTCATTGTCCATCAAGATACCTACTATAGAGTCCTTTGGTATTATCTTCTTGACCTTGACCGATGTATCCTTGTAGGCCTTTGTCTCTACAAAAGCCTTGGAAAAACCAGGCCCGTCATTATTAAATATCCTTATGACCCTATCTCTTTTGTCCTCTTTTAAGCCACATACAGAGTATACGGCAAAGTTTCCTCCCTTTGAATGGCCACCTACATATACATCGCTGCCCTTGTACTTGTCCATTAGATAGTCTAGGTATTTGACAGCCTCTAGTTGGCCTTGAACATGTTGGGAATAACTCATATTAAAATCTTCCTTAAATCCTACAAAACTATTATCCGTTCCCCTAAAGGCTACAAATATACCCGTATGTCCAAGTATAAAGCACATAGCGGAAAACTGGGTCTGGTTTTTTTCGTCTAGCATATCACAGTAGTCAGACACCCATACATCCTTGAACCTATTAGTTGTGGACATCTTTTCTAAAATATCCTCTATGCCCTTTATAAACTTGCTATGGTAGTAGGAGCTCTTGGTCTTATCCATATATCTACTGTACATATTAACTAGGTCTTTTATTTTTGCACTTCCAGATACCACACTAAAATCAAGGTAAGCCAATAGTGAAAATATAGCATTGTCGACTTCATTTAAGGGATCCTGGTCAAAGGTCAAGTCCCCCCTCCAATTTAGATAATTCTTTATTGTATTCATGTCCTCACCTACCTAATCCAGTCCACAGCAGTCCTCATATTATCCAAATAAGTTCTTCCACCCTCGGCTCCTATTGTCACAGGTGTTATCTTACCTGAGTATACCCTGATGTATCTTCCATTTTCATAGTGGCCTGCATACTGGTGAACCATCTGGTGTTTACCACTTTTATCCTTGCCTATATACAGCATAACATGGCCCTTCATATAAAGAGCAGTTCCCGGCTTCATACCATCCAACTTGGCTAGCTTTAAAGCCCCCCTCATAGACATCTTATGACCAAAATTCACAGCTTCCTGGTCTTTTGAATCTCTTGGAATCATGACTCCCATAGACTTAAATACATCTTGGACTAGGGATGAACAGTCATGAGCATTCTTACTTCCACCCCAACCGTAGACCTCATTTTGGAACTTGAGAGCCTGCTTTACTATATTGGCCCTTGTAAGAGGAAGGTAACCCCTGTTCATAGACCCGGAATCAAAGTTTATCTTTCTAGTTGTAAGCTTACCATTGGCCATTCTTACAGGCAATAGGACCATATTTTTTTCCATAGGCATCCTATTCCCCATATCTATCCTTGTAGTACCATTTAAGTACTGTCTATTCTTTATTATTGAAAAAGGCATTGCTTCATAGGTCCTTATGTCCTCTTTGCTGGTTATGGCAAAAGAATCAACTGGCAACCATCCATATGAATTGTATGACTTAACATATGCCCACTGTCTATTAGGAGAATAGGACTCAATATATATGGTCTCCCATGGGTTAAGGGCTGTATTGGCAGTAGAGTCAAATGAAACATTACCCGGATAACCTGGTTTTAGTCTTGCTATTTCCCTTCTAGTCATCACTCCATAAGTCTTATTGGCAACAGATAGGGGATCTCTTAAAAGACCTGTTTTTTTAAGATTTTCTCTGTTCCATGCCCTTATCTTCTCACTTGTCATCAATATGTCATTAGAATACTTGTTGGCTTCATTCCAATAGTCAAAGCTTGCCCTATCTTTTGTACCTGTACTTGGTCTAGGCTTTTGAATTGGTCCTTCTGATGGTTTTTCTATTGGTAGGACTATATCTGTATTTCCCAACATCTGGTCAACCTGAAGATCAATTCCACCACTGATCTTAACTACCCTATCCAAACTTTCTCCTATCAAGCCCTTGGTACTTGCCTCTACATTCAAATTAGGATTTAAGAGTATTACAGGTGCAGACTCTCTAGCAGCAAGTCCTCCAATAGCAACTGAATCTATAAGTTCAGATGGATTATTTTTTCCGTCCTTGGCAATATATGCTTTTGTGAAACCTTCTGGATAAAATTCCTTTATTAGGTTTACATTTGTCCTGGTCCTATTTGATCCAGATATAAGAATCGGACTCTTAAAGTAAGATGACAAGCTAGACGCCACTCCACCTACTATATAGACCTTTGCCCTATCTAAACCATTGGCTATACTTTGGTTTAGGTTTTCTGTCTTAGATGCCATCAAGAGTGGATAGCCAAGCCTTGCTGCAATTGCACCAGCCCCAGCAGCATCAGCTAGTCCCTTGTAGCCATCAACTACCATTAGACCATCTATAGACATATTCTTTTCATCGTATACTTCCTTTATCTTATCCGCTATCTTATAGGAAGTATCGTTCCTGTTTATTCCTGCTATTCTATCAACCTTATATCCCTTGGCCTCTAAACTTAGGGCAAGAGACCTTGAAAGAGACCCCTCTCCTCCTATAAGGGTGATACTTTCTGGCTTTAACCTATCTATCTCAGCCATACTTTCACTGCCTATCCCATCCCTAGCGCTCAAAAGAACAGGAGCATCCTTAATCCTAGCTAATGGACCTACAGCTAGAGCATCTGCAACTGAATCCGAATTTACTATTATGACATCCTTACTTGTGTCCTGCCATCCATATCTAGATATGCCAATAGCTGTTCCATACCTATTCTTACCAGACAAACTCTCAATTTCTACCTTATTTTTTGCAAATGTAGATAGACAACTTGAAGACACCATAACTCCTGCTAGAAATAAACCTACGCATTTTCTCCTCATTTTTACACCTTCTTTCCTAATTAATGAGTTTAATTTTGATTGATTTATTTTATTGTTAATCGTTTTGATAATAAATACCTTATCTTTAGTACATTATACTTCATATAAGCAAATCATTCAATCTATAAGGCCAATAAGGCTTATATTACATATTCTAATCTATATATATTTTTTATTGTTAGTTGTTGTCATATTTTATTTTTCTATTTATATAAATTTTTCTAATAACCTTTACAAATTTAATAGAAAATACTATATAATAGTATGCAATAATGTTAAATATTTTATATATAACTTTTTAGGAGGATTAACATGAAATTAAAAAAATCTAAGTATTTACTAGCCGCTCTACTAATGGCTACATCAATCGGAGCAACTGCATGTTCACAGAAGCAGGAAGCTAAGCCAGAAGCTAAGCAGGAAGAAACTAAGCCAGCTGAAGTACAGGCTATGAAGGGTGAAGACCTTGCAAAGATTGAAGCTGACAAGAAGCAGAAGGAAAACTACCTAGTAGTTGACGTTCGTGCAGCTGAAGAATACAAGGCTGGACACATCAAATTTGCTATAAACATGCCTATAGACTCATTTGAAAAAGACTACAAGAAGATAGAATCTTTCAAGGACAAAGATGTAGTACTATACTGCAACTCTGGAAAGAAGAGTGGTAAGGCTGCTGAAATCCTAGTAAATAATGGATTCACTAAGGTTTACAATGCAGATGGAGTTAAGCAGTTCAAGTATGACCTAGTAACTTTCACAAACCTTATGGGTGCTGATTTTGAAAAGGATATAGCTGACGGTAAGGCTGGTCTAGTAATAGATGCTAGAGATGAAAAAGACTTCAAGGATAAGACTTTCAAGGATGCTGTAAATATAGGTCCTGACTCTTTCGAAGCTAACAAGGATAAATTACCTAAGGATAAGAACACAGCTATATATGTATTCTGCTACTCAGGAAACAAGTCAGCTACAGTTGCTGGTGAGTTAACTAAGTTAGGTTACACTAATGTATTCAATGCTTTAGATGGTAGCAAGGAATATGCATTCAAGTTCTAATTAGGACACCATAAACTTAATATTAGATAGACTAAGAGGGGTGGATTTTCGCCCCTCTATTTTTATTGGTAAATATAAAAGAGCCTAGCTTTAAGCTAGACCCTATCATAAATCATCTGCATATATTCTAATTCTTCAAATCCGCCTGCCTTATACAACTTGATGGCCCTCTTATTATTTCTGGCAACCTCTAACCTAAACCTTTTGGCTTCTGGGAATTTGTCCTTTATCCTCCTGAAATACTCCTTGGCTATACCCTTGCTCCTGTATTCCTCTTGGATAAATAAATCTTCCAACTGGATAGTAATACCTGCAACCTCTGATGCATAGTATCTAGTCATAACACCAAAGCCAACCAAGTTGTCGTTGTAATACACCTCATATCCTCTTATAGTATAGTCTCCTGTCAATATATCCTCCAACAACCTCTTAATAATATCCAAGTCTATTGGATGGTCAACCGCATCAGACCTATAAAATTCAACCATCATACTATAGAGTCTGTCATAATTTTCTTTTGAGAACTCCTTAAATCCAATCATACATACCTCCTCCGTAATCACATTGTAAATCATATAAAATTATATTAATCTTGACCTAGGCACTCCTTTTGAAGATCTTTTGATAGATCCATTATCTTTCTTATCAAGGCCTCTGCATAGTCTACATATTCCACCTTAGACACCGAGGACCTCCACTTATCTACAACTGCCTCTTCCCTATCAGGATGGAATATCTCAAGTCCATTGTCTCTTTTATAAGAGGCAACTTTCTTAGATATATCAAGCCTAGCCTCAAATAATTCAAGCATTTTTCTATCTATATCGTCAATTTCTCTCCTGTATTCTTCTAGCATAGTACCTCCTGCATATATCTATATACTATTATCATACATCAAGGAGTCCAATATGGCAATGGCAAGTCCCGCCTCCAAGACTGGTCTTACCCTGGCTATAATTATTGGATCATGCCTTCCCTTAACTTCTATACAGGTCTCTTTTCCCTTCCTAAAATCCACTGTATTTTGTAGCTTACCTATAGATGGGGTCGGTTTAAGAGCTACAGACAAGCTAAGAGGCATACCATTGGATATTCCCCCATTTATACCACCGTTATGGTTTGTCCTAGTCCTAATATTTCCATCTTCATTTATGTAAAATTCATCATTAGCCTGAGACCCATACATACTAGCAAGGTCAAAACCTGATCCAAATTCAAGTCCCTTTACAGCTGGTATTGAAAACATCATAGAAGATATACTTGACTCTAGACTGTCAAAAAACGGGTCTCCAATCCCAGCCTCAAGACCAGTCAAGCCCAGCTCTATTATACCTCCTAAAGAATCTTGGTTTTTCCTAGCATCAACTACCATATCATGGGCTTTATCTTCAAGCCTATCATCCAAAAATCCTAGCCTCTTAGACTCCAGTTGCTTAAATACTTCCCTAGTCATGTCATCTAGGCAAAACCTCCTATCTTTCAAGTCCTTTATTGACCTGACATGGCTGCCTATATATATGCCCCTGTCCTCTAAAATCTTCCTAGCTATAGATCCGGCAAACACTAGACCTGCTGTAATCCTACCAGAAAAGTGACCTCCACCCCTATAATCATTATAACCCTTGTATTTAACAAAGGCTGAATAATCTGCATGGCCTGGTCTTGCTAGGTCCTTGATGTTTGAATAGTCCCTGGATTTTTTATCTTGGTTCTCAATTATCATATAGAGTGGGGCACCAGTGGCCATTCCTTCAAATACACCGCTGATTATATTGGGTCTATCTGGCTCTTTTCTTGCTGTACTCATCAAGTCTTGGCCCGGAGACCTCCTCTTCATCTGGTCCATTATATAGTCCACATCTATCGGAGTTCCTGCTGGTATCCCGTCTATACCAACTCCTATATGGCTACCGTGAGATTCCCCAAATATAGATACCTTAAACTTTCTACCCCAAGTCGAACTCATATACTTCACCTCCAAGCTTTTTATAGTCATCCCAAAAATTTGGATATGACTTGGACACCACATGGGCATCTTTTATCACAAGGTCTTTGTCGGACACAGTAGCTGCAATCGCAAGTGTCATAGCTATCCTATGATCCTTAAAAGAATCCACCAAATAGTAGTCATCACCAGTAGATTGGTCCTTGTTGCCCCTATCCAGATTCCCATTTATAAGTAGGCTTGTTTCCTCTTTTTCACCTATTATTTCAATGTCCTTTCCCAGTATCCTCAACTGGCTACTAGTAGCTTGAAGCCTGTCCGATTCCTTTATCCTAAGCCTTTCTACTCCACTTATCTTGCTAGGATATTTATAGTTTGTAGCCAGTAAGGACATTATAGGTACAATATCCGGTATATTGGTCGCATCTATACCTATGGCTAAATCACTAGCTATACACCTGTCTCCACCCTCATTGCAATAATACTTGTCATATCTGTCTATGATATCTACTATCTCCTTGTCTAGCTGGAGACTGCCTGGATCTAGTCCCTTGATTTGGACCTTGTTACCCAGAGCATTGGCCACAAGGAAGAAGGCCGCCTGTGAGTAGTCACCCTCTACGCTTGCCTTTACTGGCTTGTAGCTTTGATTGCCCTTTATTTTAAAGGTCTTGTAGTCAATATTTTCTACCTCTATTCCGTACTTATAAAGGGCATCAAGGGTCATATCGACATAGCCCCTTGACTCTAGCCTGTTTTTTATAACTATATCAGTATCAAAGTCCATAAGAGGTAGGCTAAACAAGAGACCCGATATAAACTGTGAGCTAATTCCCCCATCAATTTCATATGAGGACTGGCTAAAGCCCTTCATGCCCCTTATATATAGGCTGGTCCCATCTATATTATAGTCTATGCCTTCTCTATCAAGTATATCAAAGTAAGGATCAAGAGGTCTTTGAAGTAGTCTTCCCCTTGTATCCAACCTGTAATTTACAAGTCCATACCTCTTGGCAAAAACGGACAAAATAGGAATAATAAACCTAAGAGTAGAACCTGATTCTCCACAATCTATAGTCAGGTAATCATCTGCTAGTCCATCATTTCTTGACCCATCTATGCCGGATACTTTCAACCTATACCTTCCACCTTCCAGTAAGTCTTTTTCTATTTCTAAGCCCAAGGACCTCATAGCACCTATGGTAGCTAAAATATCATCTGACATGGCTATATTTTCAATATTTGTATCATGGTCACAAGATAAGGTTGCTAGACTGGCACATATTATCATCCTGTGGGCCATGCTCTTTGAAGGTGGTATATTTATACTCCCACAAAGTTTCTTGGGTCTTATTCTGATATCCAAATTGCCACCTCCTATATAAATTCTATTTCCTTACAACTTACCAAGGCCTTTTTTATAGAAACACTGCCGATTTCTTCTACAAGAATCAAGTTTAAATAACCATCCAAGACCTTCTTGTCCTTGCCTATAAAGTCGACTAACTTGCCTATTGCTACTGGTGACTTGGCTTTTAGACCGTACTTGATCAGTATCTCCTCCAGCCTTTTTACTAGTCCTATATCAACCATAGCTTGAGAATATGCCAGGCTTGTAACTTCATACATACCTATAGCAACTGCCTCTCCATGGTTATAGGTCTTATAGTCATAGTAAGACTCTAAACCGTGTCCTATTGTATGCCCAAAATTAAGGACCATACGACCACCCCTATCAAACTCGTCTTCTTCTACTATGGATTTCTTTATAGAGCAAGACCTGTATACAATCTCATCCATCTTATCAAAAATAGCCTGGTCCATATGGTCATTTCCTATTTTTTCAAGACTTTCAAACAAGTCCCTATCGCTTATCATACCATACTTTATGACCTCTGCCATGCCCGACCTAAACTCCCTAACAGGTAGGGTCTTGAGCACATTAGTATCTATCAAGACTAGACTAGGATGGTAAAAAGCACCCACTAGGTTCTTGCCTGAGTCAATGTCTACTGCAGTCTTGCCACCTACACTGGAGTCTACCTGGGCTAGGAGGCTAGTAGGAACTTGAATATAGTCTATGCCTCTTAGGTAGGTTGCCGCTACAAAACCAGCAAGATCTCCAACAACTCCACCACCTAAGGCTATTATTATATCAGATCGTGTGATCCCCTTTTTAGATAGGTCATCATAAATACCAGAAAGATTTGATATATGTTTTGAAGCCTCACCCGCTTGTATAACTCTCTTGTAGACCTCATAGCCAGATTCTTTTAGGCTATACTCTAGCACCTGTGAATAGCTATATTCACTTGTAGCAAGTCCTTGTCTATCTATATTAGTATCTGTTAGTATATATATCTTACTCAATGACCTAGTCTTTAGATAGGCTATGAGATGTTCTCCTATTCCATCCCTCGATGTAGCACATCCTTTTTCTATTATTATATCATAGTCGCCTGATGACGCTCTTAAGTTAAGTCTCATAATATCACCTCGATATTTGTATTTTAAAATAAGGAGTGCAGCCAATATTTCCGTCACTCCTTATCTTTGTATTTTATATAAGTTCTATCCACCTACTAGCAATTGTAAAGGCCACAAAGGCAAACATTATAAAATCCGCTATGTAGTCTTGCCTAGTAAGTATGGACTGCTTCATCTTAGTCCTATTTTCTCCTCCCCTGTAGCACCTAGCCTCCATGGCCATAGCGAGTTCATCAGCCCTCCTAAAGGCACTGACAAATAGGGGTATTAGTAGTGGTACCATATTCTTGGCACGGTTGATGATATTGCTAGATTCAAAGTCTGCCCCCCTAGACATCTGGGCCTTCATTATCTTGTCGGTCTCGTCTAGAAGTGTAGGTATAAACCTAAGGGCTATAGTCATCATCATAGCCAGTTCATGGGCTGGAAAACCAATCTTTTTAAGTGGTCCACAGGCGTTTTCTATACCATCAGTCAGCTCTATTGGAGATGTCGTAAGTGTTAAAAGAGACGTAGCGACAACCAACAATGTCAACCTAATGGCCATAAATATAGCTGTATGTAGACCCTTATCACTTATCTTCAAAAATCCAAACTGCCAAAGTATATGGTCTCCTTGAACAAAGAAGATATTTATTACAAATGTGAACAGGATAATCCACCTAAGCGGCTTTAATCCCTTCATAATATATGAAACTGGTATTGTTGATAGCTTGGTAATAAACAGCAAGAATAAGAACAATACTGAATATGGCCAAAACTGGTTTATAGTAAATATCGCCACCATCAAAAGTAGGGTAGCCAGTAATTTTGTCCTAGCGTCTAGCCTGTGTATAACAGACTTGGAAGGGTAGAACTGGCCTATAGTAATATCTTTAAGCATTATTTCTATCCTCCTTGATACATCTTAATATTTCTTTTTCTATCTCATCTACAGTTATGACATCATCACTAATTTCAAAGCCATTTTCTCTAAGCTTCTTAGCCAACTGAAGTACTTGTGGAACATCTAGACCCATAGACTTTAGCTGGTCTGCATGGTCCCTAAATATCTCTCTTGGACTTCCCATAAGCTCTAGCCTACCCCTGTTCATAACCATAAGGGTATTGACTAGTTTGGCCATATCATCCATGCTATGAGAAGATAGGATTACCGTCATATCGTTGTTTTCATATAGGTCCTTGATCAGCTTAAATATCTCATCCCTTCCACCAGGATCAAGTCCAGCAGTAGGTTCATCCAGTATCAAGACATCGGGCTTCATAGCTATCACTCCTGCTATAGCAACCCTTCTCTTTTGCCCACCTGATAACTCGAATGGAGACTTTTGAGCATAGTCATCATAGGAAAGACCTACATCTTCCATGGCCTTTTTAACCCTTTGGCTTATCTCTGCCTCATCAAGACCTAGATTGGTAGGACCAAAGGCTATATCCTTTTCAACAGTTTCCTCAAATAGCTGGTATTCAGCATACTGAAATACTATACCAACTCTCTTTCTTATATCTGTCAAGTTCTGATTTTTCTTGGTAATCTCGTAGTCATTGATAAATATTGACCCTGAGCTAGGCTTCATAAGTCCATTTAAGTGTAAAATCAAGGTAGACTTACCTGATCCCGTATGGCCTATAAGACCTACAAAGTCCTTGTCCTTGATCTCAAAAGAAACATTGTCAAGGGCCTTGTGGGCAAATGGCATACCCTCATCGTATATATATGTTAAGTTTTCTATTTTAATCGACATAGTTCACCCACCATTTCATCAACAGTTAGAACGTCAGATTTAATATCTATACCCTGGCCAACCAACCTCTTGGCTAGGTCAGTCATATAAGGTACATCAAGCCCTATGCTTTTTAACTCATCAACATGAGAAAACACCTCTTTTGGACTTCCCTCTAGTATCTTTCTTCCCTTCTCCATTACTATCACCCTATCAGCCTCAACAGCCTCCTCCATAAAGTGAGTGATATGTAATACTGTTATATTGTATTCTTTATTTAACTTTTTAATTGTAGACATGACTTCTTTTCTACCTGATGGGTCAAGCATGGCTGTTGCCTCATCAAATATTATACACTCAGGTCTCATAGCGATTATACCCGCTATAGCTACCCTCTGCTTTTGTCCACCTGATAATAGGTGGGGCTGTCTTTCCCTGTATTCGTACATATCTACACTCTTTAATGCTTCATCTACTCTTTTTCTTATCTCACTTGATTCAATTCCTAGGTTCTCACATCCAAATGCAACGTCTTCTTCAACAATAGTAGCAACTATCTGGTTGTCTGGATTCTGAAATACCATTCCAGCTGTCTGTCTTATATCCCATAATCTATCATCATCCCTAGTATTCATGCCACCTACCAAAACATCCCCCTTAGTCGGAACTAAAATAGCATTTAGATTTTTTGATAGAGTTGACTTTCCAGAACCGTTATGCCCTATTATGGCAACAAATTCACCCTTGGTAATATCTAGGTTAAAATCGTCGATCGCACGATGGATATCCTCATCACTGGTATATTCGAATGTTAAGTTCTTTACTTCGACTATTTTATCGGTCATCCATTTCCTCCGTATTAATTGTTTAATATATTGTATAAGTCCTATTATACCCATAGACAATATTTATAAGTAGTCTCTTGTATTCTAGGATTATTTTTTATAATCTACTCTTCATTATACCATATCTAGGCCCTTTATTGACTAAATATTCCTTTATATGAGCCTTTAAAATCTATATTATTCCTAAAAATAATCTCAAAATAATTAAGAGAGACCACTAGGCATACACCTAAGCGGTCTCTCTCAAAACTTACATCATAGTTTGTCTTTCCGTTTATCTTTGGATACTTGTATATCGAGTCCATTATTGAAAACTTCCTGATCTCCTAGTATCCTCTGTTTATATCCTCGACCCAAGTCTTTGGTCTACCAGTCTCTATAAATGATTTTAAGTTTTCGTATACTATGTCTCCCAACCTCTCTATATTATTTTCAGACACCCAACTGTTGTGGGGGCTGACTATAATATTATCTAAATCCCAAAGAGGGCTATCTGCTGGTAGTGGCTCACAATCTGCAACGTCTATTACAATCCCCCTAAACTTAGGTCCATACTTGACCAAGTCCTGGTGGTTGACTAGGTTACCCCTGCCTATATTAAGGAAAGTAGTCCCTTTCTTCATCAGCTCAAATTTTGAACCATCTATTAGGCCACTCGTCTTTTCTGTAGCTGGCATCAGGCCTATAATTACATCACACTCTTTGAAAAACTCATCAGATTCTCCAAGGGAAAAAGTCCTATCAAAGCCCTCAACAGACCTACCGTTTGTATTGACTCCCCATATCTCGACATCAAAGGCCCTGAGTCTCTTGGCTGTTTGGTAGGAAATATTTCCTGTCCCCAAAAATCCTACTCTTTTTCCAGCTAGTTCTATCCAGTTAGAATCCATCTTCCATAATCTCTTGTCCTGCTTGTCAAACATAGTCCTAGTATTCTTAAAGACCTCTAGTATATACATAATTATTGATTCAGCCATGGGTACTGAGTATCCTGTAGTATTACAAGAAAGATAGCATCCCCTATCCACTACAAAATCCTTGGGTACCTGGTCTATCCCCCTACTAGTAGTGTGAATATATTTTAAGTTTGTCCACCTGTCCATATCTACCTTGGAAAATCCCTGGTAGGTAAACCAAACATCTGCATCATAATAATCATCTCTAGACTTTAAATCCTTTTCAAGTATCAACTCCACATCATAACCCAAGTCTCTTATCATATCAATCTTTTTTTGACCTAAATCCCTATTTAGTATAACTTTCATAGCAACCTCCAAATGCAATATATTTACATATTAAAATATCACTACCCTTATTTTACCAAAAATAGAATAATTTGCCTATTGGATTAACTATGACATATATTTGTGGTAAAATTATATACAGAAGAATAGGGGTGAAATTATGACTGACAAAAGACAGATGTCTGAATCCGTCCGTGTGGGTATGTTTCTGACCCTTGCTGGAGGCTTTATGGATGCCTACTCCTATATCTGTAGGGGAAAGGTCTTTGCCAATGCTCAGACCGGCAATATAGTCCTCCTGGGTCAAAATCTTGCTGAAGGAAACATCCACAGGGCACTTAACTATATACTTCCAATATTTACATTCGCACTTGGCGTATATCTGTGTCAGAGGATTCAAATAAAGTACAAATACACAAAGAAAATACACTGGAGACAAATAATACTAGCTATTGAAATACTCTTTATTATAGCTATAGGGTTTTTGTCCAAAAACTATGATAGTCCTGCAAATATGCTAATATCATTTGTATGTGGTATGCAGGTTATAGCCTTCAACAAATTTCATGGTAATTCCTATGCTACTACTATGTGTACTGGCAACCTAAGAAGTGCTACAACCCTCCTATGCAAGTATCACACAAGTGGAGACAGTGATCTCTTGATAAGAAGTCGTTACTATTTTTTAATCATATTGGTATTTTCACTTGGCGCAGGATTTGGAGCACTTATCTCAAGACATATGGGACTTCACTCTATATGGCTAGTGGCTCTACTCCTAAGTGTTGGACTTGTCATGATGTTTAAGGAAAATATAGGTTAAATAGGTACTTGCATATTCTGTACAGTATTCTATGCAGTAAATTTCTAAAAAATTTCTATAAAAGAAAAAGATGGAGCAAACAGCTATAACTGATTGCTCCATTCTTAATGAGATTATATGTTTTATGTATTAATAACCTATTAGCTAAGATCTTTTAAATAAACCTATTCAACAAGGCTTGGTGTTTCTGGATCAACTATTTCAGCAGTTGGTGATGCTGGACTAACTGGAGAAACAACTGGCTTTGATGATGCTGCAGGTGATACAGGAGACTGTACTACATCTCTTGATGCTGCAGGTGATACTGGTGATTCACCAGGTGAGTTTGGCACTACAGGATTAGTAGATTCAGCTGGCATAACGATAGCATTATTGGTCGCTACGTATGCCTGCGACACTGGTAAAACATTCGCCGCACATATACCCATAACCATAAAACCAACAATAACTAAGACCATCTTACTCTTCATCATAATACCTCCTCAATGTTTTTTAATAAGCAATAACTTTCAAATATTTAAAAGTATAATTCCTTTGCTCACATAGATTATACAACGAATAATATAAAATATCTAGGGGTTTTTACTAAATATTTTTTTATTTTTTAAATGTGAAATTACTCTTGCATAAAGTGGTCTTAGCCCTTGTTTTTCAGTGGTTTCAGACCTGTTTATTGAATCTATTTATTCATTCGTTAAAGTTTATTTTATAGTCAATATAATCACGATTACTTTAAAATATTCAATTTATAAAACTATAGCTTTTTATAGATATTTTCTATATATTGCCATATCACCTATATATAGAAATAAAAAACCGTAGCTCCCCTATATGTAGGTTGCTACGGTAATTTTATCTATTGAATATATATTATACTAATTCGATGAATGCCATTTCAGCACAGTCGCCTCTTCTTGGTCCCATCTTTATTATTCTAGTATATCCACCATTTCTTTCAGCATACTTTGGTGCTATGTTTTCAAATAGGTCAGTCACTACTGTTTCATCAAGGATGTAAGCAAGTGCCTGTCTTCTAGCGTGAAGATCTCCTCTCTTTGCAAGAGTTATCATCTTTTCAGCCATTCTTCTAGTTTCTTTAGCTCTAGTAACTGTAGTTTCTATTCTACCTTCTCTTAGTAAAGATGTTACAAGGTTTCTTAACATTAAGTTTCTATGAGCTGTTTCACGTCCTAATTTACGGTAAATTGCCATCTATTTCCCTCCTTTACAAGAATTATTCTTCGCTAGGCTTTAATCTTAGTTCAAGTTCTTCAAGCTTGTGTATTACTTCTTCAAGAGACTTCTTACCAAGGTTTCTAACCTTCATCATATCGTCTTCAGACTTGTTAGATAGCTCTTCAACTGTGTTGATACCAGCTCTCTTTAGACAGTTATATGATCTAACAGACAAGTCTAATTCTTCTATTGTCATTTCAAGGACTTTTTCTTTCTTGTCCTCTTCTTTTTCTACCATTATTTCTACATTGCCTACGTGCTCAGTTAGGTCAATGAATAACTTCAAGTGTTCATCTAATACTTTAGCAGCTAAAGATATACCTTCCTGAGGATTGATACTTCCATTTGTTAAAACTTCAAGTGTTAGTTTATCAAAGTCTGATCTTTGACCAACTCTAGTATTTTCAACATGATAGCTTACCTTTTCAACTGGAGTATAGATTGAATCAACAGGTAATACTCCTATTGGCATACTTTCCTTTTTATTTTCTTCAGCTGAAATATATCCTCTTCCCTTATTTACATAGATTTCCATGTTTAGCTTTGCACCTTCGTCAAGTGTTGCTATGTGTAAGTCTTTGCTCACTATGTTTACTTCAGGAGGACATATTATGTCTGATCCCTTGACTTCACAAGGACCAATCGCCTGAATTCTTAATACTTTAGGTTCTTCATCGTCTATTGTAGCTGATAATTCTTTTAGAGAAAGTATTATTTCTGTTACATCTTCCTTAACACCAGGAACAGTTGAGAACTCATGAAGTACTCCATCTATTCTTATAGCGTATACTGCTACACCTGGTAGAGAAGAAAGGAGGATTCTTCTAAGTGCATTACCTACTGTAATACCGAAACCTCTCTCTAAAGGTTCAACAACAAATTTTCCAAATCTATAATCTTCGCTTAATTCGACAATATCAACTTTTGGCTTTTCTATTTCTATCATGGATAAACCCTCCTATACATATATTGGTCCACTGAGGGTGAAATACCTCAAACACTACACTCTTCTTCTCTTTGGTGGTCTACAACCATTGTGTGGTATTGGAGTGACATCCTTTATCATTGTAACTTCAAGACCAGTAGCCTGAAGAGCTCTTATTGCAGCTTCTCTTCCTGAACCAGGTCCCTTTACAAATACTTCAACAGTCTTTAGACCGTGTTCCATTGCTGCCTTAGCTGCTGTTTCAGCTGCCATCTGTGAAGCAAATGGAGTAGCCTTTCTTGATCCCTTAAATCCTAACTGTCCTGAAGATGCCCAAGATATTGCATTACCATGTACATCTGTCAATGTTACTATTGTATTGTTAAAAGTAGACTGTATATGTGCATGTCCACGTTCTATATTCTTACGTTCTCTTCTTCTAACACGCTGAACGACTTTCTTATTGCCTTTTGCCATAATATTTCCCTCCTTTTACTGTAATCTATATTTACTTCTTCTTCTTACGAGATACAGTCTTTCTAGGACCTTTTCTTGTTCTTGCGTTTGTCTTAGTTTTCTGACCTCTTAGAGGTAAGCCCTTAGCATGTCTCATACCTCTGTAGCACTTTATATCTCTTAGTCTCTTTATGTTTAGTGATATTTCTCTTCTTAAATCACCTTCAACTAGATAATCTTCATCTATTATCTTTCTAAGTACGTTTACTTCATCATCAGAAAGATCTTTAATTCTAGCATCTTTGCTTATACCAGCCTTAGCTAATATTTCATTTGAAGTAGCTCTACCTATACCATATATATATGTTAAGCCTATTTCAGCTCTTTTTTCTCTAGGTAAGTCTACACCAGCTATTCTTGCCATATTCGCACCTCCTACGTTTACTTAGTATATCTAATATCTATATACCGTAACTGCTTAACCCTGCTTCTGCTTATGCTTTGGGTTTTCGCATATTACCATTACTTTACCTTTTCTCTTTATAACCTTGCACTTTTCGCATATTGGTTTTACAGATGGTCTAACCTTCATTATTTATCCCTCCTCAGACTAATAAATAGTCTACTTCTTACGCCAAGTTATTCTTCCTCTCGTAAGATCATAAGGGGAAAGCTCTATATTCACCTTATCGCCTTCGAGAATCCTTATGAAGTTCATTCTTAGCTTTCCAGAAATATGGCACAATACTTCGTGACCATTTTCTAATTTAACTTTAAACATTGCATTAGGTAGAGTTTCTGAAACTGTACCTTCTAGTTCTATTACATCTTTTTTGGCCATTAATTAACCAAACCTCCATTTCACAAGTTAAGTATCTACTTTAACTCATACAACTTTGCCCTTAAATAAGAATCTGTTATTTTATCGTTTTTAAGCAATGATTGCCTAACTTCCTCATCAATAAAGTTGCTTATATTCAAATGCTTTATCTTTTTTAGTTTTGGTTTGTCCAGCTTCCTGCTCTTACCGTTTACGATCAAGACGTATTTTTCATCCACAATCTTGGATATGAAAAATGCCTGTCCCTGGTCTCTTCCGCAAGAAGCTATGACTAACTGACCTACATTTAAATCACTTGATAGCATAACACACCTCCCGTTCGGTTTGTGAAGCCATCATAATGCTCCTCTTTTTCTTACCGTAAAAGTGATTACTTCCACGGTAAACCAATTGTCTTCAAACAGGGCCCGATTCAAATCCCACATCCTTTTGCAATTGGTGGTAAATACAAATCTTAAAGAGCCTTCGGTTTTAACTAAGCCAATGCAGCTTTAATATCTTCAAAAACCTTATTTATGTCCTGAGCACCATCTATATCAGCTATTATGCCCTTTTCAGTATAGTAGCTAACAAGTGGTTTTGTTTCAGATAAATAAACATTTATTCTATTAGAAACTGTTTCTTCGTTGTCATCCGGTCTCTGAGTAAGAGCGTTTGAACAAACATCACAAACACCTTCCTGCTTACTTGGATTGAATTTAACATGGAATGTAGCTCCACATGTCTTACAAATTCTTCTTCCACAAGCTCTCTCAACTAGTAGTTTAGGATCAACTTCAATGTTTACCACTTTATCTAAGCCTATGCCGTTTTCAGATAGATATTTGTCTAGGTATTCTGCCTGAAAAATATTTCTAGGGAAACCATCCAACATAAATCCGTCCTTACAATCTTCTTCTGAAAGCCTTGATGCTACCAAACCGCATGTTAGCTCGTCTGGAACTAGCTGTCCATTGTTGATGTATTCCTGAGCCTTCTTACCAAGCTCTGTTCCTTCTTTAATGTTCTTTCTAAAAATATCTCCTGTTGATATGTGTGGTATCTTGTAGCTGTCTACTATGTTGGCAGCCTGTGTACCCTTACCTGCACCAGGAGGTCCAAGTAAAATTATTCTCATATTTATCATCTCCAAAATTATTTTAAGAAACCTTGATAATTTTTCATTACAAGATTTGATTCTAACTGTCTCTTTAACTCAAGTGCAACACCAACAACGATTAGTAGTGATGTACCACCAAGGTTCATAGGTATCTGCATATAGTGAGTTATTAGGGCTGGAACCATGGCCATGATGCCTAGGAAGGCAGCTCCCACGATAGTTAGCTTTGAAAGTATGCCATTTAAATACGTTTCAGTTGGATTACCCGGTCTTATTCCCGGTATAAATCCACCACTATTTTTCATATTCTTTGCTATGTCTTCAGTATTGAATGATATTGTATTATAAAAGTATGAGAACAGTACTATAAGCACTATTTCTATAGATCTATATGTCCAAAATCCTCTATCTGTTGACATATTGAATAGATTATTTACAATAGCCTGCATCTTAGGTCCACCAAGAAGAGCTACAGTCTGTGGAAGCGCAAGTATTGAACTCGCGAATATGATAGGCATAACACCTGACTGGTTAACCTTCATAGGTATATGAGATGAATCTCCACCGTACATTTTTCTTCCGACAACCCTCTTTGCATACTGTACTGGAATCTTTCTAGTAGACTCATTGATGAATGTAACACCCGTTATTGTAATCAATATAACCACAACAAGAACTGCTATCGCTGGCCACTTTATGATTCCCTGTGAAGTCTTCTGTGATATTGCTATTATATCTATTGGTGTCCTTGATATGATACCAACAAATATTAAAACAGAACTTCCGTTTCCAAGTCCCTTTTCAGTAATCCTATCTCCAAGCCACATTACCATCATACTGGCAGCTACCAATGTAATGATAACAGTGAATATAAAGAATGGACTGTTTACCTTTAGGGCTCTTCTAACAATACCTAATGTTATACCTATTGCCTGTATAACTGCAAGACCTAACGCTGTAAATCTAGTGTATTTATTTATTTTCTTTTTACCTTCTTCACCAGACTTCTGTAGTTCTTTCAAACTCTCGAAACCTGCTGTAAGAAGCTGAATAATGATTGATGCTGTGATGTAAGGACCAATACCTAGAGCAAATATAGTAAAGTTACTGAATGCTCCTCCAGAAAACATGTTGTATAACCCTAGTAATGAGTTATTAGCAACCATGTTTTTGATTATAGATGTATCTATACCAGGTACTGGAATTGTTGTACCCATCCTAAACACTATAATCATCAAGAAAGTAAATACTAGTTTCTTTCTTATATCTTTTATCTGTAATGCCTGCTTAAATTTGTTTAACATAATCCAATCACCTCCACATCATTAGAAATGATTAAACTTCTTCTACTGTTCCACCAGCAGCTGTAATCTTTTCCTTAGCTGATGCAGTAAACTTTGCAGCCTTAACTGTAAGAGCCTTATCTATAGCACCATTACCTAAAATCTTAAGTCCGTCCTTTTCAATCTTAGCTATTGTCTTATTCTGCTTTAAGAATTCTGCTGTGATTTCTGTTCCAGCTTCAAACTTGTTAAGAGTTTCAACGTTGACTTCTGTGTATTCTTTCTTGAATATGTTAGTGAAACCTCTCTTAGGCAGTCTTCTTGCAAGTGGCATCTGTCCACCTTCGAATCCTACTCTAACTCCTCCGCCTGATCTTGACCACTGGCCCTTCTGTCCACGACCAGATGTCTTACCCTGACCAGTCGCAGTACCTCTACCTAGTCTTCTCTTCGCTTTAACAGCTCCCTTGGCAGGTTTTAACTCATGTAACTTCATTATGTCGCACCTCCTTCTCTTTCTATTTCTATTATTCTGCTATCTCAGTTACTTCAACAAGGTGACTAACCTTGTTTATCATTCCTCTTATCTGAGCGTTATCTTCCTTTACTACTACTGATTCTCTCTTCTTTAATCCAAGAGCTTCAACGTTCTTTCTCTGATTAGGAGTAGTTCCTATAACGCTTCTAACTAACTTTATCTGTATCTTAGACATTGTGAAACCTCCTATTTATTATCCAAGCAGTTCTTCTACTTTTTTACCTCTTAATCTTGCAATTGATTCTGCAGTCTTAAGACTCTTTAGTCCTGCTATTGTTGCGTTTACCATGTTTCTTGGGTTGTTTGAACCAGTTGACTTAGCTCTAACGTCCATTACTCCAGCAAGTTCTAGTACGGCTCTGACTGGACCACCAGCTAGGACTCCTGTACCTTCCTTAGCAGGCATTATAAGGATGTTACCTGCACCAAAGTGACCAACAACTTCGTGTGGTACTGTAGTTCCAACTCTTGGTACTACTATTAGGTTCTTCTTTGCATCTTCAACAGCCTTCTTTATAGCATCTGGAACTTCCATTGCTTTTCCTGATCCGATACCAACGTGTCCGTTTGAATCTCCAACTACAACTAGTGCTGCAAATCTGAAGTTTCTACCACCTTTTACAACCTTAGTAACACGTCTAACTTCTATTACTCTCTCTTCTAAATCGAATTGAGTTGCATCTATAGGTTTACTATGTAGCATATTCTTCCTCCTTTATTAATTAGAACTTAAGACCAGCTTCTCTTGCGCCTTCAGCTAGCTCTAAAACTCTACCGTGATAAATGTATCCACCTCTGTCGAATACAACTTCTGTTATACCCTTTTCAGCGGCTTTCTTTGCTACTAATTCTCCAACTTTTCTAGCAGCTTCTTTATTTCCTGTGTATGATACTGCACCCTTGATTGCTTCATCTAGTGAAGAAGCAGATACAAGTGTAACTCTGTTAGCATCATCTATTATCTGAGCGTATATATTCTTTGAACTTCTGAATACACAAAGTCTTGGTCTTTCAGCTGTTCCTGTTACTTTCTTTCTTACTCTCTTATGTCTAGCAACTCTGTTTGCGTTCTTATCGATTTTCTTGAACAAAGTACTCACTCCTTTCGTTAATTATTACTTCTTACCAGTTTTACCTTCCTTACGGATGATAACTTCATCAGCATACTTAAGACCCTTGCCCTTGTATGGCTCTGGCTTTCTCCATGCTCTAATCTTAGAAGCGTAATTTCCAACCTTCTGCTTGTCTATACCCTTTACGATTATTTCAAACTGGTTTGGTACTTCAACAGTTATACCTTCTGGATCTTCCATTTCTACTGGATGTGAGAAACCTAAGTTCATAACAAGTGTCTTACCCTGCTTTGCAGCTCTATATCCAACACCCTTTACTTCTAGCTTCTTTTCGTATCCTTCAGACACACCTATTACCATGTTGTTTATAAGTGTTCTTGTAAGACCGTGAAGACTCTTATGCTTCTTGTTATCAGTAGGTCTTTCAACTACTACTGTATTTTCTTCCTTCTTTATAGCCATATCCTGACTGAATGTATTTGTTAATGTTCCCTTCGGACCCTTTACAGTTACTACGTTTCCTTCACCTATAGTTACTTCAACGCCTGCAGGTATCACGATTGGCTTTAAACCTATTCTTGACATTATTACACCTCCTTACTCTACGAAATAATTACCAAACGTAGCAGATTACTTCTCCACCTACGTTATTTTCTCTTGCCTGCTTGTCAGTTAATATACCGTTTGATGTAGATATCATTGCAATACCTAGTCCGTTCAATACCTTTGGTACATCAGCTGCTGATGCATATATTCTCATTCCCGGCTTAGATATTCTCTTTAATCCTGAGATTACTCTTTCACCTTCCTGTGCATACTTAAGCTGTATTCTTATTATTCCCTGCTTACCATCTTCGATTACGTCATAACCTCTAATGAATCCTTCTTCAAGAAGTATTCTAGCTATTTCTTTCTTTATATTAGAAGCCGGAACATCAACAGTTTCATGCTTTACAGTGTTAGCATTTCTAACTCTTGTCAGCATATCTGCGATTGGATCTGTCATTGTCATAATAAAACCTCCTTCCGATTTATCTTAATCTTACCAACTTGACTTTCTTACACCAGGTATTTCACCCTTGTATGCTAGTTCTCTAAAGCATATACGGCAAATTCCGAAATCCTTTAGTACTGAATGTGGTCTACCACATATTGTGCATCTTGTGTATTCTCTTGTCTTATATTTCTGCTTTTTCTGCTGCTTTACTATCATCGCTTTTCTAGCCACGTGAATTCCTCCTTTACCTACTTAGAAAATGGCATTCCTAATAACTTTATTAGTTCACGAGCTTCTTCGTCAGTCTTAGCTGTTGTTACGAAGATTATGTCCATACCTCTAACCTTATCAACCTGATCGTAAACTATTTCTGGGAATATAAGCTGTTCCTTAACTCCTAGTGCATAGTTACCTCTTCCGTCGAATGAATTAGGGTTAACACCTCTGAAGTCTCTAACTCTTGGTAGAGATACTGAAACTAATTTATCCATGAAATAGAACATCTTGTCACCTCTTAGTGTAACTTTTGCTCCTATTGGCATACCTTCTCTTAACTTAAAGTTTGCTACTGATTTTCTTGCCCTTGTTGTTACTGGTTTCTGACCAGCTATCTTTTCTAGCTCTTCGATAGCTTTTTCTAGGGCCTTAGCGTTATCCTTAGAATCGCCAGCTCCCATGTTTATTACTATCTTATCAAGCTTAGGTATTTCCATTATATTCTTATATCCGAATTTCTCCATTAGTGCTGGAGCAACTTCTTTATTGTATCTTTCCTGTAATCTTGAAGCCATTACATGTCCTCCTTTCGTCTAGTTATTTCTATAATTCTTTACCGCTCTTAGCAGATACTCTAACTTTCTTTCCGTCTTTAACTTCGTATCTAACTCTAACGCCAACTCCTGCTTCTGCATCAAATGGCATAACATTTGATATATGTATAGGAGCTTCCTTTGTTGTTATTCCACCCTGCTGGTTTGTAGCAGATGGCTTGTTGTGCTTAGTTACAACGTTTATTCCTTCAACTAGAACCTTATCGTTCTTAGCATCTACGCTTAGTACTAGACCCTTCTTACCTTTGTCCTTACCTGCTATAACTACTACAGTGTCGCCTTTCTTTACACGCATCATTTGTCTATTGCACCTCCTCTAATTATAGTACTTCTGGAGCAAGTGATACGATCTTCATGAAGTCTGCATCTCTTAACTCTCTCGCAACAGGTCCAAATATACGAGTACCTACTGGTGTCTTATCGTCCTTTATAATAACTGCAGCATTTTCATCAAATGAAATATAGCTACCATCGTTACGTCTCATACCCTGCTTGCTTCTAACTACAACAGCTTTTACTACTTTACCTTTTTTTACAACTCCGCCTGGTGTTGCACTTTTAACTGTTGCAACTATTACATCACCTACGTTAGCGTACTTTCTCTTACTTCCGCCAAGAACACGTATGCATAATAGTTCTCTAGCACCTGAATTATCAGCTACTTTTAAACGTGATTCCTGCTGTATCATCGCAATTCCTCCTTCTTGTAAAACTATTTTACCTTTTCAACTACTTCAACAAGTCTGAATCTCTTGTCTTTTGATAAAGGTCTAGTTTCCATTATTCTTACTCTATCTCCAATGTTGCACACATTCATTTCATCATGAGCCTTGTACTTCTTTGTTCTCTTTACACGCTTATTGTAAAGTGGGTGTCTAACGAAGTCTTCACAAGCAACAACTATTGTCTTGTCCATCTTATCGCTAACAACACGGCCAACTCTAACTTTTCTTCTGTTTCTTTCTTCCATGTCTATAAAGCCTCCTTTTTCCAATATTAAGCTCTAGCTTCGTTTAACTTTCTTTCTGCAAGAACAGTCTTAACCTTTGCTATGTCTCTTCTAACAGTCTTTATTCTAGCTGTATTCTGTAACTGACCAGTAGCTAATTGGAATCTTAAGCTAAATAATTCACTCTTGAATTCGTCTAACTTTGCTAGCAACTCTTCACTTGTTAAATTTCTTAATTCTTTAGCTTTCATCCTATTCACCTACCTTCTCTAAATCTTCTTTCTTAACAAACTTACACTTGATAGGTAACTTATGAGCTGCAAGTCTCATAGCTTCTCTTGCCTTTTCTTCTGAAACTCCTGCAAGTTCAAACATTACTCTACCTGGCTTTACTATTGCTACCCAATATTCTGGAGAACCCTTACCAGCACCCATACGAGTTTCTGCAGGCTTTCTTGTTATTGGCTTGTGTGGGAAGATTTTGATCCAAACCTGACCACCTCTTTTGATATATCTTGTCATCGCGATTCTGGCTGCTTCTATCTGGTTAGAAGTTATCCATGAAGGCTCTAGGGCAACAAGTCCAAACTCTCCGTAAGTTACTTTATTACCTTTATTTGCCTTACCAGCTAAGCTTCCTCTGTGTACTCTACGACGCTTTACTCTCTTTGGCATTAACATGAGTTGTTTCCTCCTTCCGAACTAATTAGTCCTGCTTTGCTTCTCTTTTTGAAGCTCTAGGACCTCTATTGTTACCTTTTCTGTCGTTATTTCTGTTTCCTCTTCTGTCGTTTCCTCTGCCGTTTCTCTTGTTATCTCTTCCATTTCTCATTTCGGCTCTCTTTTCTTCTCTTTCAGTTGAAAGATTTCTGCCTGGAAGGATTTCACCGTTACAGATCCAAACCTTGATACCTATCTTACCATAAGTAGTGTTTGCTTCAGCAAATCCGTACTCTATATCAGATCTTAATGTCTGTAGAGGTACGTTTCCTTCTGAATATCCTTCAGTTCTAGCCATTTCAGCTCCACCTAGTCTACCAGAAGCACTAACCTTGATACCCTTAGCACCAGACTTCATTGTTCTACCAACTGCCTGCTTCATAGCTCTTCTGAAAGCAATTCTTCTTTCTATTGCCTGTGCTATGTTTTCAGCAACTAGCTGAGCATCTCTGTCTATGTTTCTTACTTCGATTATATTAAGTATAACTGTCTTACCAGTCATCTTTTCTAATTCTTTCTTTAGAGCTTCGATTCCAGCTCCTCCCTTACCTATTACAACACCTGGCTTTGCAACATGTAAGTCCATCTTTACTTTGTTAGCTGATCTTTCTATTTCTATCTTAGCAAGTCCTGCTGAGTATAATTCTTTCTTTAAATGCTTTCTAAGAACATTATCTTCCTTGATGAAAGCGCCGAACTCTTTTTTATCGTTAGCGAACCATCTTGAGTCCCAATCTTTAATTACACCAACTCTTAAGCCGTGTGGATTTACCTTCTGACCCATTTGTGTCCCTCCTTCTTATTAATTTTCTCTTTCCTTAACAACTACCTCTATGTGAGATGTTCTTTTTCTGATTGCTGTTGCTCTACCCTGTGCTCTAGGCATGAATCTCTTCATTGTAGGTCCCTGGTTTGCAACTATATGTGATATGTATAATTTATCTGCGTCCATTTCGTGGTTATTTTCAGCATTTGCAGCAGCAGACTTTACTGCCTTTGCAACTATTTCAGATGCGTATCTTGGTGTAAACTTAAGTATTGCTAATGCTTCATTCACGTTCTTTCCTCTAACTAAGTCGCATATCTGTCCAGCTTTTCTAGATGATACACGAACGTATTTAGCTGTAGCCTTTGCTTCCATTCTTATTCCTCCTTTCACCTTCAATTAGTTATTTTCTCTTTGAAGATTTTTCATCGTCCTTGTGACCTCTAAAAGTTCTTGTAGGAACGAATTCTCCTAATTTATGTCCAACCATATCTTCTGTGATATATACTGGTATATGTCTTCTTCCATCGTGAACTGCTATTGTGTGTTCTACAAACTGTGGGAATATTGTTGAAGTTCTTGACCAAGTCTTGATTACTTCTTTATTTCCGCTAGCGTTCATCGCTTCAACCTTTTTAAATAATCCTGCATGGACAAAAGGTCCCTTCTTTGTTGATCTTGACATTAATAATCCTCCTTCCTGAGTAAATTAAATCTATTACTTAGTTCTTCTAGATACTATCTGCTTATTAGAAGCCTTGTTTTTCTTTCTAGTCTTGTATCCAAGAGCTGGTTTACCCCATGGAGTAACTGGTGATGGTCTACCGATTGGAGATCTACCTTCACCACCACCGTGTGGATGGTCATTAGGGTTCATTACAGAACCTCTTACTGTAGGTCTGATACCCATGTGTCTCTTTCTACCAGCCTTACCGATTACTTCGTTAGCGTATTCTACGTTACCAACCTGTCCAACAGTTGCTCTACAGTTATCCTTAACGTATCTTACTTCGCCTGATGGTAATCTAAGAAGAGCTCTTCCGCCTTCCTTAGCCATTAACTGTGCAGATGCTCCAGCAGATCTAACTATCTGGCCACCCTTTCCAGCCTTTAACTCTATGTTATGTACTAGTGTACCTACTGGCATGTCTCTTAATTCAAGGCAGTTACCTGGCTTGATGTCAGCACCCTTACCTGATAGTACTACTGTACCAACCTTTAATCCCTGAGGAGCTAGTATATATCTCTTTTCACCATCTGCATAGTTTAGAAGAGCTATATTAGCTGTTCTGTTTGGATCGTATTCTATAGTTGCTACCTTTGCAGGTATTCCATCTTTATTTCTCTTGAAATCTATTATTCTATATTTTCTCTTATTTCCGCCACCCTTATGACGTACAGTTATTTTACCATGAACGTTTCTACCAGCGTTCTTCTTTAACTTTACAAGAAGTGATCTTTCTGGCTTGTCTGTAGTAATATCATCTGACTTGTAAACTGTCATCTGTCTTAAGGCAGGAGAAGTAGGTTTAAACTTTTTAATAGCCATTATTTATTTCCTCCTTTATCTGAATTACATTCCTGTGAAGAATTCAATATCCTTGCTTTCAGCTGTTAACTTAACAACAGCCTTCTTGAAGCTTGCAGTCTTTCCAACTGTTCTTCCCATTCTCTTAGTCTTTCCATCGTAGTTTAGCGTATTTACTGCTGCTACCTTTACTTCGAAAATCTTTTCTACTGCTTTCTTTATTTCAGTCTTGTTGGCGCTCTTTGCAACAACAAAAGTATATTTCTTATTACCCATCTCAGCCATTGACTGTTCAGTAACGACTGGCTTTATGATTATATCATGTGGATTTGTCATTACGCGTACACCTCCTCCACTTTCTTAACTGCGTCTGTTGTTATTATGAATGAATCACAGTTTAGTATATCGTAAACATTTAGTGTGCTTACGTGAGCTACGTTAGCTCCTTCTATGTTTCTTACTGACTTAACTACGTTTACGTCGTTTTCTGCAGTAACAACAAGAGTCTTCTTTGCTGCGTTTACATTCTTGAATAGATTTACTATTTCCTTAGTCTTAGGAGCCTCTAAGCTAAGTGCGTCAAGTACTATTATTTCCTTATCCTGTACCTTTGAAGATAAAGCAGACTTCATTGCAAGTCTTCTAACCTTCTTTGGTAGTGAGTAAGAGTAATCTCTTGGCTTTGGTGCGAATGCAACTCCACCGCCTACCCACTGTACTGATCTTATAGAGCCCTGTCTAGCTCTACCAGTACCTTTCTGTCTCCATGGCTTTCTACCACCACCTCTAACTTCAGCTCTAGTCTTTGCAGACTGTGTACCCTGTCTCTTATTAGCTAACTGGCACTTTACAGCTTCGTATAGAACGTGTTCGTTTACTTCTATATCAAATATTGAATCGTTTAATTCTATTTCACCAACATTCTGGCCTGATACGTTTAATACATTAATCTTTGGCATTTGTTAATCCTCCTTTCCTCTAGTGATTAGTTAGAACCCTTAATAGCTGCCTTAACAGTTACTACAGATCCCTTAGCACCTGGGATGGCACCCTTTATTAATAAAAGATTCTTTTCAGCATCTACTCTTACTACTTCTAGATTCTGAATTGTAATCTTAACACTTCCCATGTGTCCTGCAAGTTTCTTGTTCTTAAATACTCTACCCGGATATGAACAAGCACCCATTGAACCTGGTCTTCTGTGGTATCTTGAACCGTGAGATTCTGGACCTCTACTCTGTCCATGTCTCTTTATTGGCCCCTGGAATCCCTTACCCTTTGAGATACCTGTAACATCTATCTTTTCTCCAGCAGTGAATAGGTCAGCCTTTATTTCCTGTCCAACTTCATATCCTTCTACTGTGTCAACTCTAAATTCCTTTAGATGTCTCTTAAGTACACCAGCCTTAGCTAGATGTCCCTTCTGTGGCTTGTTAAGTGCCTTTTCCTTAGCATCAACATAACCAACCTGTATAGCTTCATATCCATCGTTCTCAAGAGTCTTTATCTGAGTAACTGCTACTGGACCAGCTTCTACAACTGTCACTGGTATTACAAGACCTTCTTCAGTGAATACCTGTGTCATTCCTATTTTCTTTCCTAAAATTCCCTTCATATTTACCTCCTAGTTCTTACAGCGGATTACCAACTTGGGTAATCATTCTAAGATATTTCTATCTTAGGCGGCTTATAATTTGATTTCTATATCTACACCAGCTGGCAAGTCAAGCTTCATTAATGAATCAACTGTCTTTGGTGTTGGATTAGCTATGTCGATAAGTCTCTTGTGAGTTCTTATTTCGAACTGTTCTCTAGAGTCTTTGTACTTATGTACAGCTCTTAGTATAGTCACAACCTTCTTCTCTGTTGGAAGTGGTATTGGACCTGAAACTACAGAACCTGCTTTTTTAGCAGCTTCAACTATCTTAGTAGCTGAGTAGTCTAATAACTTATGATCATATGATTTTAATCTTATTCTTATCTTTTCATTCTTAGCCATTTTAGTCCCTCCTTCTGATTTTATTTACCTGGCCAGATAAATCAAAACACCGATACACTGTTCCGGGTGTGTCGTATTTCCTTAATCGATTTTTGTTTATCCACCCAAAACTTACTCACTTGTGTGAGCGTACTAGATTATTTTAACAAAAAAGCCTGCATAATGCAAGCTTTTTTTTAAAGTTTTTCATCTAATTTTTTATTATTTTTCTTGAAATTTCAATCACTCTAGGACCGGCCTCTTGCCATCCGTTTTCACATATTTTTAGCTTGCTTCTATTATCCTAGCTAGCCTATCAAAGTAGGTATTATTCTTCATATAATCTCTTTTTATATTCAAAAAAATACTCGCTTCATCAGTTATTATACCATCAACAGGTCTTTGTAGGTACTGGTTCATCTTTCCTTCATCGTTAATGGTCCATACATATACATCCTTGCCCATCAACTTAGCCTCTTCAACATACCTATTTCTATATGAAAAATCCTCTATGACAAAGAAGTCCACGTCTTCATCGGAAAAACCACCTATCTGAAGGGGTATTACATGACCTGTCTCCATTTCTGGGGCCTTCTTATTGATCTCTTCCATCAAAGACTTTGACAATGACATATATTTATATTCTTTCCTTATACCCAACCTGTCAACCTCTTTTATAAATAAGTCTGCGTAATTCTTGGGTTCTCCACCGTTGGGCTTCAACTCAACTAGTAACTTTATATTTAGTTCTTTTGCCTTTTTCACATATTCTTCAAAGGAAACTATATTGCCAGTGAATCCCTGGTCCCTTATTTTCATACCAACTATATCCTTATAGTACATATCTTTGACATAGAGTTTTTTACCCGTCAGTCTCTTGAGGTTAAAGTCATGGACAACCACAAACTTATGGTCCTTAGTCATCTGAACATCCATCTCAGCATAGTCTACACCTACCCTCTTGGCTCCTTCAAGGGCCTCTATGGAGTTTTCCGCCCCATAACCTACGCATCCCCTGTGGGCTATAGTTTTCATATCCTTATTTATATCCCACAAGGACAATCTAAAACCATTTACCACTATAGATGATATCGACACCACTACAAGAGATGATATCAGGAGTTTTGACTTTTTCCTCTCTTCCTGACTTATAGTATCTATATCCTCTGATAGGTCTTGGCCACCACTTATAATAGATATTATTATCTCAAGTATACCTATCTTAGTCATAACCAAGAAAAAGAATATGCCTAACTTGGTAGCACTCAAAAATATAGCCTCACTGACCAGGTCCTTTCCCTGGGGATCCACCATAGATAGGACTGTTACTATACCTGCATAAAATAGCAAGTTTGCCAAAGAGAGTGGCACTTCAAATAGGACCATGGTTGTAGCCAACTTCAACTTTTTCTTACGTGTCAATTTCCAGCTTTCAAAAAGACAGGTCCTAAAATCCTTACCCTTTATAAGCAGAATAGGTATAGAGAATATGAGCCTAAAGTTAATATATATAAATACTAGGGAAATCATCGGTATAAAAAACCTTCCCCACCCCATCTTCAGTATCTCGTCAGTTATAAACTTTGGAATATATAATTTTTCTGTCAATATCGACATCATACCTGTATTTGCTGTCGGTATAGTCACCAGTAGATAGCCTATAAAGAATATAAATGAAACTCCTATCAAGCCCTTGAACCTCTTGCTAGCTATAAGGAGGGCAGACTTAATAGAATAGTACTTATTATTTTGCTTCCCATATACCATCATACACATAACAGAAAATTCTATAGTTATGAGAAGGGCAAAAAATAGAAGGTATACTGCTACCATTACAAGGCTAATGGGATTTTTTACCAGTACTCCTATATTATCCATATTTATATTTGTTTGCCTAGAACTGGCTAGGACTAGGTTGAATATTTCGGATAAGAGATAGGTCCCTATACTCGTCATTATCAGCTGGAGTACGGATGCATTTATAAGGTAATCAAATTTATTACTATAAATACTCCTCCACGTCCTCGATAATATTCTAAAAACTCCTTCTTCCACTTACATCTCCTCTAAATTTTTCCTATAAATCACTATCTAAAAAGTCTAGTGCAAACTGGGCAAACATGGCAGTTCCGTACTTCATGTAGTCCTCATCTATCTTGAACTTTTCATGGTGTGGGAAATAGATACATCCCTTTTCTGGATTTCTATAACCCATATTTATATATACTCCCTTGGCATGCTGGAAGTAATATGACATATCCTCTGATGCCATGACCCTCTTCATAGGAGCATTCTTTCCTGGTCCCATTACCTTCTCGCAAGTAGCCTTAGCAAGTTCTGTCATAGCCTCGTCATTTCTAAGACTTGGGGTAGATTCTTCTATAACAACCTCTACGCTTATTTCAAATGCATCAGCTATAGACTTGGCATGTCTCTTTATACCTTCATGTATAGCAGCCCTAGCCTCTGGATCATAGTATCTCATAGACATTTCAACTTCTGCATACTTTGATATTATATTTGGCTTTGTTCCTGCGTGGAACTGACCAACGGATACTACAACTGGCTCCTGTGGGTCAACATTCTTTGTAACAACGGACTGGATATCAGTAACGAACATACAAGCCGGATGTATAGTATCCTTAGCTAGGTGTGGAGCTGATCCATGACCTGATACTCCCTCAAACTTTACAAATATAGTATCACAACCTGTAAGTCTATAACCTGGCTCAATATTTGCATATCCTACATCTATACCTGGTAGACCGTGCATTCCAAATACACCATCCACTCCATCCATACCGCCTGCAGCTACTATCTTCTTAGCTCCTGAGAAGTTTTCTTCACCTTCTTGGAAGAAGAACCTAACCTCTCCCTTTATCTCGTCCTTCATAGATGTCAGAATCTTTGCAGCTCCTAATAGCATGGCACTGTGGGCATCATGACCACAAGCGTGCATTACTCCCTGGTTCTTTGAAGTAAAATCAACATCTGACTGCTCTATTATTGGAATAGCATCCATATCAGCCCTAAGGGCTACAGTCTTTCCTGGCTTAGAACCCTTTAGTCTTGCAATTATAGATGTATTTCCAACCTTCTCTATATCAAGTCCAAGACCTTCAAGTTCAGCAAGAATGACCTTTTGTGTATTGTACTCTTCACCACTTAACTCTGGGTTTTCGTGGAAGTACCTTCTCATTTTAACTATATAATCTTCAATTTGCTTAGCTCTATCTATCATTAGTAAACCTCCTTTCAATATTTACAATTATAACATAAATTCAATCAAAACATAAGCAATAAAAAGGGCCCCTGTCAATCTACCTGTATTAGGATTGGATAAACCTATACAAATAGAACAGGAGTCCTTTTAAAGCTATAGGCTTTGTCGCTTATAGCATTTATCATCTTCAATATCCTACTGCTTACTAGTATCTGTTTTTTCTAAAACTTCATTCTGATAGAAGAGTATCTCATTAGTATCAACCGTAAGCTTTGCTAGTCTGTCTAATCTAACATTTGCAAAGTACAAGTATTCCAAACTAAATCCAGCAGCAAATAGTCCTAGGGCAATGCCTAAGGCTAACAATAAATACATCAGAGCCACCATGAAAAATGCTCCACCAAGCCCACTATCTATGCGATTACCAAACATACTTGCATCCGGTTTTGAAAACAATATACCAAAAAATCCGATAACACCTATTACAATAGAGATGATTGCCAAAACCTTTAAAATCTTAGCAACTAAAAGTCCTCCCGAACTTACACCGGAAACACTTGACTTCATCTTATATGCACCTCTTTTAATGGCCTTGCCACCAACTCTTACTACATCTTTGCTGACCCTTCTAAACTCTTGACCTAGATCATCCTCAGGATATATATCTTCCTGATATGGCTCCTCTTCGTAATACCTTCCCATTATATACCTCCTATCTGATTGAATAATTCATAGTATTATAAGATATCCATCCTACAGTGCCACCAAAAGATACCTTACACCAAATCCTATCTGCACTCTCTACATAGGTATCTTCTACATATACAGTAGAACCCCTGTCTATAGATGTTATTATAGATGAACTCTTGCTAGGACCAGTTCTAACATTTGCAGCACCTGATGTTATAGACTGACTAGTACCTATTATGGACTGGCTGTATTCCTCGACAGCTCTTTTCCTACTTGTATCTGCTATTCTCTCTATACCCTGAGTCTTGTATACAATTGTAGTTTCATTAGGCTTATTTTCAGCTACCTTCTTTTTCTTTTCCCCTTCACTTATCTTGGTTTCTAAACCAGCATATCTAGAGTCATCTGGCATGGATGCCTTTAGGCTATCGAGATTGGACCTAGCAGTTGTGAAGTCTTCATCTCTTACATAATTGTTAATCTTGTCTATTGCCTTAGACTGAGCTATTTTAGCAGCCGCTTGGGCCTTTTCATAGTTCTTAACATCTTCACTGCTTACGCTAGCATACAGTCTAACCGCCTCTACATAGTCACCTGCATCAGCTGAATTCTTGGCAGAAACAATGATAGAGTCGTTTTCTTTACTAACCAGTACACTTTCTCTAAGTTTCTTATACTTCTGGTCACCTGTTCTCTTATAAAGGTCTGAGTATAGGTTCTCAGCTTCATCAAATTCCCCAAGTTCGAGGGCCTGACTAGCTCTTTTTTCATCACTGTATACCTTGTAGAATCTAAAACCAAAGAATGAGCCTACAACTAATAAAATAGCAAGTATAATTCCTCCTGCAAGCATCTTCTTTTGTTTAGAATCCATCTGGCTTCTAGGACTCCTATAGTTATTATAGTCGTCTTCATCAAATTCATCATCCTCTGATTCATCGTAATAATCTCTTCTAGGTGGTGGAGTCTCACTTACTGGACGCCTCTTAAGCTCAGGCTCTACTCCTCTTCTGTGAGTCTGATTATCCCTTGAAGAACCATACTTATTTCTCAATGCCTCTTTTCTTTCATCCACTGTCATATGTCCTCCTAAAGTTAATATTTTACTGCTCACTTATTTAATATTGAGCAATTTTTAAAATTTGTTATCTTAATAATAGTATAACAGGAAAACATTAACCATACAATTACTTATATCATAAATCCTATTTATTTCTTTCTATTTAATCTGGTTCTTTGTCATGTGATTTATCTGCCTTAAGCTTAGACTTTTTTGCATAAAAAAAGAGAATCCCAAATAGGAATTCTCTTTTATATCTCGTATTGTAGTTATACTCTAAAGTATAGATTATTCTATTATAGAAGCAACAACACCAGAAGCTACTGTTCTACCACCTTCTCTGATGGCGAATCTTAAACCTTCTTCAACACATATAGAGTTGATTAGGTCAACTTCGATTGTTACGTTGTCACCAGGCATAACCATTTCTGTACCTTCTGGTAGCTTACACTCACCAGTTACGTCAGTTGTTCTGAAGTAGAACTGTGGTCTGTATCCATCGAAGAATGGAGTATGTCTACCACCTTCTTCTTTCTTAAGAACGTATATTTCTGCAGTGAACTTAGTATGAGCATGAACTGTTCCTGGCTTAGCAAGAACCTGTCCTCTTTCGATTTCATCTCTCTGAACACCTCTTAGAAGTGCACCGATGTTATCTCCAGCTTCTGCCTGATCTAGTAACTTTCTGAACATTTCTACTCCTGTTACTACAACCTTTCTTGGCTGTTCTGTTAAACCAACTAGTTCAACTTCATCAGAAACCTTAAGAACACCTCTTTCAACTCTACCAGTTGCAACTGTACCTCTACCAGTGATTGAGAATACGTCTTCTACTGGCATTAGGAATGGCTTGTCAACTGCTCTTTCTGGAGCTGGTATATATTCGTCTATCTGGTTGAAGAATTCAACTATCTGATCTCCCCACTTAGAGTTTGGATCTTCAAGAGCCATAAGAGCTGAACCTCTTACTATTGGAGTATCATCTCCTGGGAATTCATATTCGTTAAGAAGTTCTCTAACTTCCATTTCAACTAGTTCAAGTAATTCTTCGTCGTCTACCATATCACACTTGTTTAGGAATACAACTATGTAAGGAACACCAACCTGTCTAGAAAGAAGGATATGTTCTCTAGTCTGAGGCATTGGACCGTCAGTAGCTGCAACAACTAGTATGGCACCGTCCATCTGAGCAGCACCAGTGATCATGTTCTTAACATAATCGGCATGGCCTGGGCAGTCAACGTGAGCGTAGTGTCTAGCTGGAGTTTCGTATTCAACGTGAGCTGTAGAGATTGTGATACCTCTTTCTCTTTCTTCTGGTGCCTTATCTATGTTAGCGAAGTCTACTGCTTCACCTAACTGATACTTGTTGAATAGAGTCTTAGTTATTGCTGCTGTTAATGTTGTTTTACCGTGGTCAACGTGACCTATTGTACCGATATTAACATGTGGCTTACTTCTTTCAAATTTAGCTTTTGCCATTTCAAATTTCCTCCCTGTTAGAAAAATAATAGTTTATTTTGTCTGGGGAACACAAGGTTCCCCTATTTTACAAAAATCTTGTAAATCTTTAATAAGTATATCACTTTTTCATTTAAATTTCAATGTTTCGTTGAAAAATCTCAACCTAATTTTGCAAAAATGAATACTTGTTTTTATATTACTTACCTTCTACTAGCTTCTTAGCAACTGATGCTGGAACCTGTGAGTAGTGGTTGAATATCATTGTGTAAGTTGCTCTACCCTGAGTGGCAGATCTAAGGTCTGTTGAATATCCAAACATTTCAGATAGTGGAACATGAGCCTTTATTACCTGTGCTCCGTTTCTAGCTTCCATACCCTGGATCATACCTCTTCTTGAGTTAAGGTCACCCATAACATCACCCATGTAGTCTTCTGGAGTAACAACTTCAACTGCGAATACTGGTTCAAGAAGAACTGAGTTACCCTTCTTCATAGCATCCTTGAATGCCATAGAAGCTGCCATCTTGAAGGCCATTTCTGATGAATCGACTTCGTGGTAAGAACCATCATATAGTTCAACGCCGACGTCAACTACTGGATAACCAGCTACGATACCTGACTGCATAGCACCCTGGATACCCTGGTCAACTGGACCAACATATTCCTTAGGAACTGAACCACCAACAGTCTTGTTTTCGAACTTATATCCTTCGCCTGGTTCAAGTGGGTTAACTCTGATCTTAACGTGACCGTACTGACCTCTACCACCTGACTGCTTAGAATACTTGTATTCTACGTCTACTGGAACTGTTATTGTTTCTCTATATGCAACCTGAGGAGCACCAACATTAGCTTCTACCTTGAATTCTCTTAGTAGTCTGTCAACGATGATTTCTAGGTGAAGCTCACCCATACCACCGATTATTGTCTGTCCTGTTTCAGCGTCAGTTCTAACTGTAAATGTAGGGTCTTCTTCTGCAAGCTTCTGAAGAGCTACACCCATCTTTTCCTGAGCTGCCTTTGATGATGGCTCAATAGCAACGAAGATAACTGGTTCTGGGAATTCCATTGATTCAAGAACTATTGGGTTAGCTGGATCACAAAGTGAATCTCCTGTAGTAGTATCCTTAAGACCTACTGCAGCAGCGATGTCTCCTGCGTAAACTTCATTTATTTCTTCTCTTGTATTGGCATGCATCTGTAGGATACGACCAATTCTTTCTCTCTTCTTCTTTGTAGCATTAAGTACATAAGAACCAGATTCTAGCTTACCTGAGTAAACTCTAAAGAATGCTAGCTTACCAACGAATGGGTCAGTCATGATCTTGAATGCAAGAGCTGAGAATGGTTCATCATCTGATGCATGTCTTTCACTTTCTTCACCATCTTCTAGAACACCCTTTATTGATTCTATATCTGTAGGAGCTGGTAGGTAGTCTATTACAGCGTCTAGTAATAGCTGAACACCCTTGTTCTTGTATGCAGTACCGCATAGAACTGGGTTCATTTCACAAGCTATTGTAGCCTTTCTGATTCCTGCCTTTAATTCATCTTCTGTTATTTCTTCACCTTCTAGGTACTTCATCATTAGTTCTTCGTCAGTTTCAGCAACTGATTCAACCAAGATTTCTCTATATTCATTAGCCTGATCTACCATATCAGCTGGTATATCAGTTATTTCTATATCAGTACCTTCATCGTTCTTGTATATATGAGCCTTCATAGTCATAAGGTTAACTATTCCTGTGAAGTTATCTTCTGCACCTATTGGTAACTGTATAGCAACAGCATTAGCCTTTAGTCTTTCCTTCATCATTTCAACAACATTTAGGAAGTCAGCACCCTGTCTATCCATCTTGTTTACGAATGCTATTCTAGGAACACCGTAAGTTTCTGCCTGTCTCCATACATTTTCTGACTGAGGTTCAACTCCTGATCTAGCACAGAAAACTGCAACAGAACCGTCAAGAACTCTAAGAGATCTTTCAACTTCAACTGTGAAGTCGACGTGTCCTGGAGTATCTATTATGTTTACTCTATGGCCATTCCACTGACAAGTAGTAGCCGCAGAAGTAATTGTGATACCTCTTTCTTTTTCCTGATCCATCCAGTCCATCTGAGATGCACCGTCATGAGTTTCACCTATTTTATGAGTACGACCAGCATAGAAAAGAATTCTTTCAGTAGTTGTTGTCTTACCTGCATCTATGTGGGCCATGATTCCTATATTTCTAGTTTTTTCCAATGGAAACTGTCTAGCCATTATTTTCCTCCTTCATTTATTGAAAGTTAAAAGCTTACCATCTATAGTGAGCAAATGCCTTATTAGCTTCTGCCATCTTATGAGTATCTTCTTTCTTTTTAACTGAAGCTCCAGTGTTGTTAGCTGCGTCCATTATTTCCTTTGCAAGCTTCTCAACCATTCCCTTTTCGCCTCTAGCTCTTGTATATCTAACTAACCATCTTAGTCCTAGTGTCTGTCTTCTATCAGCTCTAACTTCGATAGGTACCTGATAGTTTGCACCACCGACTCTTCTAGCCTTAACTTCAAGTACAGGCATGATGTTGTCCATCGCCTTACTGAATACTTCTAGAGCGTCCTCACCAGTTCTTTCCGCTATTAATGCAAATGCATCATATACTATTCTCTGTGATTTTCCTCTTTTTCCGTCATACATTAAATTGTTTATTAACTTTGTTACTACCTTACTTCCGTACATTGGATCTGGTAAAATTTCTCTCTTTGGAACATTACCTTTTCTTGGCATTTCGCTTCCCTCCTTAATTATTAAAGTTAAATCATAGGTACTCGACAATTATTGCCGTGATGCCATAAATATATATATTTAAAGCATCTAACTATAATCAATTGCTGTCAACCAGCTAACTTTTCAGGCTACTAGCCTTACAATTTTAAATTAAATTCTTACTTCTTTGCTTCCTTTGGTCTCTTAGCACCGTACTTAGATCTTGACTGTCTTCTCTTGTCAACACCTGCTGTATCTAGTGTACCTCTTAGGATATGGTATCTAACACCAGGAAGGTCCTTTACTCTACCTCCTCTGATCATAACAACACTATGTTCCTGAAGGTTGTGTCCTTCACCTGGAATATAAGCTGATACTTCTATACCGTTTGTAAGTCTTACTCTGGCAACCTTTCTAAGCGCTGAGTTAGGCTTCTTAGGTGTTACTGTCTTTACAGAAGTACAAACACCTCTCTTCTGTGGAGCACTAATATCAGTGGCCTTCTTGTATAAAGAATTGTAGCCCTTTTGTAGTGCTGGAGCTGTAGATTTCTTTTCTACTGCTTTTCTACTTTTACGTACTAATTGGTTGATTGTTGGCATCAACTGCACCTCCTTTTTTTAAAATTTTCGATCTTAATCAGTGATCGCCAACCCCATCAATATTTTCATATTGATTGATTAATTGATTGATGCTTTAGTTATTCACTAAAAAGGTATGCAATCCGTAGATTACATACCTTATAAGTTTACCATCTCACACATTGTGTGTCAACTAGTTTATGTATTTTATTTTCTATAACTTACCGATTTTTCTATGATTTTACCACAACAAATTAAATCATGCCAGTATTAGAAAGCTACTTTTATACCAAACTATTATTCCAAAAATTCCTTAGGAACAATACTGTTTACACTATTCTTATATAGTTCAATATTATATGCTCCTGCTCCCCTCATATAAAGGTGTCTGTTGGCTAACTCGACCGGATACTCATCCAACCTGTATACACTACCATCATAGCCATACTGGTTGGCCTCTAGGTGACATACTAGTGGTATAAACTTTGGATTATCTATGTACTTGTCATTTCCCTTTTTCACAAAGTCAAAGCTTGCCATACCCTCTAAATAAGTATGAGCTCCTATCATATTGGCAACAAAATTACCTGTTCCATAATAAATAAGGGTCTTTTCGCCCTTATCATTGGTCTTCCACTCAACTTTTTGAATTCTGTGAGCGTGTGTTCCTAGGACAACATCAACACCTAGATCATTAAAAAGTTGAGCATATCTCATCTGAACTGAATCTATGGCAAGTTGCCCTTCCTGTCCCCAATGTGCAGATGCTAATATAAAATCAACACCAGCTCGTCTCAGTCTGGCAATATCACTTCTTATGTCCTTCTCATTTAAGTAGCCAATCCTATAGGGAGTATCTGGACTCATACCATTAGTTCCATATGTGTATGCTATAAGACCTATCTTGATGCCCTTCTTTTCTATTATTACGGGTTTTCTTCTGCTTTCTTCTGACTCATAGGCCCCTATATGACAAAGTCCTGTCTTATCCCACAACTTGATTGAATCTACCAGTCCCTGACTTCCCCTATCTAGTGAATGGTTATTTGCCATATTTATAATATTAAATCCAGCCTTTTCTATAGAGGGTATGATTGCCTGAGGTGTATTAAATAATGGATAATTGCTCTTTCCATATTGGTCACCAGCTACTATAGACTCTTGGTTGATGTATCTTAGGTCATACTTGTCTAGACTAGGCTTGATATTTTCATATAGCTTGTCAAAATCATACTGACCATCTCCATATACACCCTTTCTCATGTCAGCTGCATTGTATATTGAGTCATGGATCAAATTATCACCAACACCTGCAAAACTGACCCTTTTAGCTGTATCCTCACTCTTTTCCTTATATGTATTTTTTTCTGTAACCTGACTAGTAACTTGGTTTTCAGCCATATTATAAGTCTTTTCCCTTACCTTATTAAAGGCTATTACAAGACCAAACAAAAGCAGACTTATCAAAATAAATACAGATATAATTATTCTCTCTTTTTTTCTACGTCTCATACCAATCTCCTTATAAATTAATAGATATACTAACTTTCATAATAACAGTATATCATGCCTGCTAGCTCTTTAGGCATTTAAATATGTATAAAAACCAATTTTTGTATGCAAAATCATGATTTTAGCCTATAATATATAGGAGGTAAAAATTATAATCATTTAAGGAGGTATTTATGACTTTAAATACTAGAATAGATAAATTCGCAGAACTAGCTATAAAAACCGGCATCAACGTACAGTCAGGTGAAAACCTGCTTATAAGAGCAGATGTTGAAGCTATAGATTTCACAAGAAGGTGCGTCAAAGAAGCCTACAAGGCTGGTGCCAAACAAGTATACGTTGAGTATTCTGACGGAGTTATAACAAGAGAAAAATATATGAGTGCTCCAAACGATGCTTTTGATGAATATCCTCAGTGGCAGGCAGACAAGTACACTCAGATAGCCAAGGAAGGTGGATCTTTCCTATCTATAATATCAGATGATCCAGACCTACTAGCAGGTGTTGACCCAGACAGGATAGCCAGGTCTCAAAAAATCGCCGGCAAGTTCCTAAAGGAATGGAGGTCATATACACTTTCAGACAAGGTTAAGTGGTCAATAGTAGCTGTTCCATCCCTAAAGTGGGCCAAGAGAATCCACCCTGACCTTGATGATGAGTATGCTGTAAGAGAGCTTTGGGAAAATATCCTAGACTGCTCTAGGGTATCAGAAGACCCAATAGGCGATTGGGCTATACACAACAAGAATCTCCACGATAAGAGGGACTTTTTAAACGAGATGAACTTCAAGGAACTTAGGTATAAATCATCAAAAACAGACCTAGTAGTAGGCCTACCTGAGGGACATATCTGGGAGTCAGGTGCATCATTTGATCCTAAGAAAAATATGTTCAATCCAAATATTCCCACAGAAGAAGTGTTCGGCATGCCACACAAGTACAAGGTTGACGGTATCGTATATTCTACAAAACCACTTATCTATGCAGGTAGCCTAATAGATGAATTTTGGATTAGGTTTGAAGAAGGTAAAATCGTAGACTACGATGCCAAAATAGGTAAGGAAAACCTAAAAAACCTAGTTGAAACAGATGAGGGATCACTTAGGTTGGGTGAAATAGCCCTAGTGCCTTATGATTCTCCTATATCAAATAGAAATATAATATTCTACTCTACCCTATTTGACGAAAATGCATCTTGCCACCTTGCAATAGGTGCAGCCTATTCTTCTTGTATAGAAAATGGAGCTTCATTTAGCGAAGAGGAAAAAGACCAAATAGGAATGAATGTAAGCATGACTCACGTTGACTTTATGATAGGCGACAAGGACATGGATATAGTAGGTATCAAGCAAGATGGAACAGAGTTTGCCATATTTAAAGACGGCAACTGGGCATTTTAATCGGGGGGTAAATAATGAATAAAAGTAAGAAAATGATCGCCTTTGCAATATTCGCCTGCTCTTTTATGAGTGCGGTTGAAATAACAATTGTAACGACAGCGATCCCCTCAATAGTAAAGGACTTGCATGGTTTTAACCTTGCCAGTCATATATTTTCTATATACCTGTTGACCTCAGCAGTGGCAACAGCAGTCTTCGGCAAGCTATCCGACCTCTATGGTAGAAAAAAACTCCTACAGATATCCATACTTATATTTTTGATAGGCTCTATACTTTGTGGTATGTCAAAAACAATGTTTATGCTGATTGTAGCTAGAGGTGTCCAAGGTATCGGATCTGGTGCAATAAATACTCTTAGTATGGCTATTATAGGTGATATCTTCGCTGTGGAAGAAAGAGCCAAAATACAGGGCTACAATTCCACAGTATGGAGTCTTGCTAGCCTTATAGCTCCAGTTATAGGTGGTGCAATACTACTAAAGCTTACGTGGAATTGGATATTCTATATCAATATCCCAATCGGTCTTTTAAGTATGTACCTGATAAAGGAAAACTACCATGCATCAGAAACAAGGTCGGATTCAAAGCTAGATGTCAAGGGCTTGGTTATACTTACCCTATTTATAATTGCCCTGATACAGGCTATGACAGCTCTTGAAAAGCACTCACTAAGTGATCCTCAGGTACTTATACCTGTTCTAATAGGACTTATACTAGCTCTTGTATTCAAGAAGGTAGAAAAAAATGTAGAACATCCTGTTCTCCCTATACAGCTATTTTCAAAGGATATATTCTTGATTATGGTGATGTCATTCTTGACATCTATGGTCCTTATTGCCATGGATGTGTATAATCCACAGTTTATGCAGAATGTGTCGGGTTATCCACCTATGTATTCTACAGTGGCTATAGTCCCTATGTCAGGAGCCTGGGTGCTGGCATCATTTTTACTATCTAAGATCATACACAAGTATACAACTAAAATCATTATGGTAGTCAGCCTAGCACTACTAGCCTTGGGTCAAGTTGCCCTAATTATCATGAAGCCTGATACAGAACTCCTACACATAGGCCTTGCCGTATTTTTGGTAGGTCTTGGTTTTGGCGGTTGCTTTAATATGCTCCTATTTATTGTCCAAGAAGCCCTAGACAAGGATGATATGGGTATGGCTTCTGGATCTGTAATGCTTGTGAGAACCCTAGGCCAGACACTTGGAATAAGTGCTTTTGGCCTTAGCCTAAATGTAGCAGTCAACAATTACTTTATGAAAAAGGGCATGAGTGTAGACACAAGCAGTCTCCTTACCAATACAAGTATTGACAAAATAGACCTAGTAAATTCCCTATTTAAGGGATACAATATAATATATATACTTTGTCTAGTGGCAACAATAGCCTGCATCCTTTGCTCGCTGATGTTGACTTCCAATAGACTTGCAAATAGCGATAAGCAATAAAGAGGAGAATGATATGAGAACAGACACTTTAAAACAACTTAGAAATTCTTGTATAGTAGGGCTTTTGTTCGGACTAATACTCAACTCAGCCCACTTTTACCAATATGGATTTGCAAAAGGTATAGGACAATTCTTATACGTCTTTATACTTATGGGCGGTACCTTCTTTTTGACAGGCATGATGTCATCAAGAAGGGGTAGACACACTACAAATATGAGGATATTTGCCAAAAAGCTCCATAACGAGGGAGACCTCATAATGGACGCCCAGGCTGATATGATAGTAGCCAATAAAAAAAATGTGACAAAGGGTTGGTTGTACCTAAATTCAAGGTTTGTAATATTCGCCAATACTCCAGATCCAAACCTAATAGAGAAAAAGGCTATTAGGATGCCCCTTTCTAAGGTCTCTAAGATAGAGAGATTCAAGCCAACACCATTTACAAATGACGGAATAGAAATATTTTTAGACAAGGGTATCAGCCACAAGGTCCTAGTTGGAAAGACAGACCAATGGCTTGCTGAAATAAATTCAGCCGTAGAGAAAAGACAAAATAAAAAATCTAGCAAAAAATCTAGTAAATAGATAAGACTTATGAATTTATACTAAGAAGGCTATACGATCAAAGACTGGCTAATCTAGCAAAAAGTCAAGTATCTATAGTCTTCTTATTGAATATTAGGAGGATATATATGATAGACCTTATACTATTGGCTGCAGGATCTGGAAAAAGAATGAAGTCTTCCACCAACAAGCAATTTCTAAAGATAGATGACAAGCCAATCCTAATCCATAGCCTAGAAAAATTCTATAACCACAAAAATATAGATAGAATTATCCTTGCAGTCAAAGAAGATGAAGAAAAGTACGTAAGGTACCTTCTGGATAAATACGGATTTGAGGGTATATACCTAGTACACGGAGGTAAGGAAAGGCAGGACTCTATATTTAACTGCCTCAACTATATAAAAGACTTAGGCCATAACCTAAGTCATAATAGGCCGAGTATAAAATCTCAAATAATAAGTTCGGATAAAGAACCAGCTCTAGGTATCAATGAAGATATACACATAGTCTTGGTCCACGATGGAGCTAGGCCTTTTGTATCTGAGTCTACTATAGATACTTGTATAAAAGAGACCCTAGTCCACAAGGCAACCTGTCTAGCAGTCCCAGCAAAGGATACTATAAAGCTAGCAGATAAGGACCTCAATATAGTAGATACACCTGATAGAAAGTACTTATGGTGTGCCCAGACACCACAGACATTTGACTTTGACCTACTACTTAGGGCCTATGAAAATGCCTACACAAACAAGCTATCAGTAACCGATGATGCAAGTATTGTAGAGGCCTACTGCCACCCAGTCAAAATCATAAAGGGTAACTACGACAATATAAAGATTACAACACCAGAAGACATAGGCTATGCAGACTACATAGCCCAAAAATATAAGTAATTATAAGAGGAGGTAACTAATGAGAATAGGAATTGGATATGACGTTCATAGGCTGGTAAATGACAGGGACCTGATTATAGGAGGTGTAAAAATAGACCATGAAACAGGTCTACTGGGACATTCTGATGCAGATGTTTTAACACACGCTATAATAGATGCAATATTTGGAGCTCTTGCAATAGGAGATCTTGGGAGACACTTCCCAGATACCGACCCAAAATACAAGGGTGCAGATAGCCTAAATCTACTTTCCTATGCCCACGACAAAATGACAGAAATGGGCTACAAGGTAGGAAATATAGACTCGACGATTATAGCCCAGGCTCCAAAAATGGCTCCCCACCTAGAATCAATGATAGACAACCTTGCAAGAGTCCTTAAAACTGACAAGTCAAGGATAAATGTCAAAGCTACTACAGAAGAAAAACTAGGCTTTACAGGTGAAAAACTAGGTATATCATCTCAGTGCGTTTGCCTGTTAGAAGAAATATAAGTTGATAAAACTTATATCTGTATTAGAGGCAAGTAGCATACATGGAGTTTATTAGCCAAAAATATAAAACAAAATAATAGAATTAAAAATCACAAAATAAAAATAGACCTCCCCAACGTTAACACTCAGCCTTAACTTCGGGGAGGTCTATTATTTAACTAGTATATAGTCGAGCTTGGATTTATAACTTGGCTAAACACTCTTCTATATATATTCTCTCATTTAGTCTAGCTGAACAATAGTCTATATCAGCATCATTTACATGGTCACCTAGTATCTTATAAACTATTAAGTTCTTTTCATCTAGCATATGAGCCTTAAATGCTTTTTCACCTATAGTTTCAGCCTTCATATGCTTGATTCCCTCTAATACCCTCATATTTATCTTACCGCAAGCCATAAAATAACCTATTATCTTACAAGAATCATCAACAAGACCTACTACATTTGCCATAGATTTTTCTCCATGGTCTGAATCTGGAAGGTGACCCATAGTACCAAATAAAAATACCTTCTTGTCCCTAATACCTGATATAAATTCACCCATCTCCTTGTTGGCAGTGGACCTATCTACCCAAAATCCGCATGCTACTATGTCATACCCGGAAATATCTGGCTTGTCCTTTAGGTTAAATAGGTCCTTTTCGTGACCTTGTATTTTATCAAATATACCCCTTGCCAATTTTTCAGTATTACCAGTCATTGAACTATATATCACAGCTACTTTCATATTTAATCCTCCTAATATTTTTTGTATTATCTTACCAGTTTATATTATCATACTTTATGAATATATAATTTTTGTATCTTTATTAAAATTTCCATTATATTTTGTTTTTATTATGATATAATAATATCATGCAATACAAAGTGATAATTATTATGTATAGATAATCAATCAGTGGTATGTATTGTAAAAGGGGGGTGAACAAAAAATGGACAAACAGCTAGATCAATTGGATTCTTTTGATATGAATGTAGACTATAGGATGCTTTGTGAGTATTTGGTAAGGGGCAACCTAGACTATGCAACAAAAGAGTTTGATGTTATAACTTTTGATTGGGTAGACAGTAACAACCTGGTCGCATACAGGGTTTTTTTGAATAGCTTAAATTCAGCAATATACTACTATGTTCTGTTCAAATACGAAAAATCCTTACTTAAGTGCTATTTTCAGTGTACTCTTCTGATGCATAAACATATAAGTAAGAGTAATTTTAGGGATACTGCTATACACATTTTAAATGACTACTACAATGTTATGTTAAAAGAAAATATAATAGTCATAAATTCATTTTTGAAGGATGTTTTGGAGTACATAGAAAACAACCTAAACAATTCAATCACACTGGAAGAAACTGCCAAAGAGATGTTCGTAAACAAGAGCTATCTTTCACATATATTCAAGCAAAAAATGGGTCAGACCTTCAGTATTTATGTGACAAATAGAAAACTCAACTATGCAAGAGAGTTGTTGATCAATACAGACCTATCAGTCGTAGCAATCAGCAATAAGTGTGGTTTTAGAAATCCTACTTATTTTTCTACTGTGTTCTCAAAACATATAGGTCTTTCTCCTGCTAAATTCAGAAAAAGCAGTTCATCATTTAGAAAGTCGTCTAATCGAGATGACTCGGGGCAAGATGGTCCGCCTAAGGGACATCCCCACCATATTAAAATATAGAACTCGTCATCTAGTAAAATAGATAATAGCAAACCACAAAAATAGCCAGCTCAAAAATAATAGAGTTGGCTATTTTTGTCATTTTAAATTTTTATGTATTCAACAATAATCAATTTTATCTATCCAATAATAATCAACTAACTTGTTAAATTAAAGGTTTTAATTCCCCATTTTTGCAAGAGTATACCCTATCACAAACTCCAAGTGTAGACTCCCTATGAGATACCAAGACTATGGTCTTTTCCTTCATTCCATCCATCATAGACTTTAGTATTACAGCCTCATTGTGGGAATCGAGATTTGATGTTGGCTCGTCAAGTAACAATAACTTAGAGTCAGTCAGAAAACACCTAGCTAGGCCAATCCTCTGCCTTTCTCCACCTGAGAAATTGTCACCTAGGTCTGATACCCTAGTATCAAGCCCATGCTCCAACTTGGCAACATGGTCATAGATAGAGGCCTTCTTAAGGGCATCATATATTTCTTCATCTGTTGCATCTAGCTTGGCAACCCTCAAATTATCCCTTATGTCTCCTGCAAATAGGATTGTGGACTGGGTCATATAGTCTATATTTTCATATAAAGAATCTGTATTTATATCCTTTATATTGACTCCATTAATAGATATCGATCCCTTTTGTGGATCCCAAAACCTCATTATCAACTTTAGGATTGTAGACTTACCACTTCCACTCTTGCCCATGATGCCAACTGTCTCCCCTAGTTCAAGATCAAAGTTAACATCCTTTAGGACATCGACATCTTCATACTTAAATCCTATATTCTCTGCACTCAAGTTCTTCATTTCTACGTCTTTTCCGTCTACTAGCCTTTCAACTATAGGCTCTTCTTCTATCAGGCTAAGAACCCTATCTCCACAAGCAAAGGTCTGTGTAAGTGTAACACCTAGGTTTGCTAGGGCTATAAAGGGTGCAAAAGTAGATATCTGAGTCAAAACTGCTATAAAGGCTTCACTTGGCCTTAGTATACCCTTTGATACCAAACTCATACAAAGTATAGCCTGAAGGACTGAGAATACTATTATTATAGTATCTGTGTTAGATTGCAGACCAGCTACCTGCATCCTTAGGTCTTCCTGGTTCTTTAGTATCTGCTCTGTAGTATCGGCCAGCTGGTCTATAGCTACATTACCCTTGTCATACTGGATTACTTCTCTGATGCCCCTTAACTGGTCTAGAAACTTGCCATTTAGTAGACCTAGTTCTCTTCTTATCTTTACACCAACTGTCTTACTCTTCTCAGATGCTATAATCGGCACTACAAGACCAACTACAAGTGCTGAAGCCAAGTCAAGTAGGGCAACATATATATTTATATTTACAAAGAATACAAATAGGCACACTAGTGTAAGAGCAGCTATAAGTATTGGAGATATGGTATGGGCATAGAATACCTCCAACAACTCTATATCACCCATTATTATAGATATCAACTTACCCTGGTTTTCTCCCTCTAGCTTGGCGGGAGCAAGTCTTCTCATGGCTGAAAATACCTTATGTCTTATCTCTGCCAATATCCTAAAAGCTATATAGTGGTTCAAGAACTGCTCCAAATAGTGAAGAACCCCTCTTAGAACTGCACATACTATAAGAGACCTTATATACCATGCAAAATCATGTCCCCCAAATGGTATATTCTCAAGTCCTTCAACTGGTATAGGAAGTAAGCTAACTACTGCATATCCACCAAATATACCCAAGCCAAAGGACAGTAAGAAACCTACAACCCCAAGCAGGATTGCTCCCATCATCTGGAATTTTAAGGGGGCTACTAGGCCAACCATCTCTAGCATCATCCTTAGGGTGCCCCTTCTTGTATCTGCTGAATTCGTATTTTTATTATTCATTAGAAACACCTCCTCTATTTGATAGCTTATGGTTCCTATACCTTTCCAATTCTTCCTGTTGGCTAAATAGGTGTTCATATAGGCCCTTATTTTCCATAAGCTCCTTATGGTTGCCTTCTTCAACCAATCTTCCGTCTTCCATAACATAAATCTTGTCTGAATTTACAACAGACTGTAGCCTATGTGAAATATAAATTACCGTCTTAAAGGCAGATATTTTTTCTATTATGTCAATAATTATATTCTCAGATTCTATATCTATACTTGATGTCGCTTCATCAAATATGTATACCTGAGCATCATATAGTAGAGCACGAGCAAGAGATAATCTCTGGGCCTGACCTCCTGATAGGTTCTTACCTTGTGATAGAACTTGTGTATCTAGGCCATCCATCTTTGAGAATATATCCCATAAACTCACCTGTTCTAGGACCTCTATCATCCTCTCTTCTGTCACATTTTCATCTCCCAAAAGAAGGTTCGACCTGACAGTTCCTGCAAATACATGCCCATCATGTGTTATCCTTATTATGTTCTTGTTTATTTGACCCTTAGCTAGGCTATAGGCCTCACTATTGCCATAATAAACGGCTTTTTGTGGCTGTAGGTACTCACCTGCAATTACAGATGCTAATGTAGACTTACCACATCCAGACGGACCAACAAGGGCTGTCATCTTGCCTGGTTCAAATACCATGTCTATATCTCTTAGGGCTATTGTCCCATCACCATAGGCATAGGTCATATTTTTAACCCTTATAGGAGTATTTTCCTCGTACTCATCATGGCCATATACAATATCGCTTGGTGAGTTCAAGAAATCCAACATATTTTCACTTGCAGTAACCCCTGTCATGGCTATATGGAAATATGATGTCAAAAGTCTCATAGGAACAAAAAAATCAGCTATTAGAAGCATTATTAGGGTAACTTCGTAGACTCCCATATTGCCTGCCGCATACTCATTAAGCGCAACAATAATCCCTGCTGCTGCTCCACCATAGGCCATCCAGTCTATAAACATTATGGAATTCAACTGCATTGATAATACCTTCATGGTCTGTTTTCTAAACCCTTCAGCCATTTCATCCAACTCACTTGCCCTATGCTCATCTGCCTTAAATACCTTTAAGGTAGTAAGCCCCTGTAGACTATCAAGGAATAGGTTACCTACATCCGCATACTTCGACCAATACCTCTTCTGTACATTCTTTACTATTTTCAAGATCAAAAGTAAAAAGAGTGGTATCATAGGGGAAAGTACCAACATCACCAAGGCTACTTTTATATTTATAGGTAGCATTACCAAGAATAATATAAATGTAGATACAAAACTATAGTAAAACTGTGTTAGGTACAAACCAAAATAACTCTCCAACTGTTCTACACCTTCAACTCCAAGATGGACTATCTCTTGGGTAGTCAACTTCTCCTGGTATAGTGTACCCATTGACAAGACCTTCTCATATATGGCCCTTCTTAGACTATGCTTGACCTCATGGACTACCATATGGTTCTTTCTTGCAGCAAGTCTAGTACATAGCTGTCTAAATAAAAGCGATACTAGAATCACAAGACTGACTAATCTAAAATCATATATAAGATCTCCTGTTATGAAGTATGCCATAAGCGATGCAAAAGCAATTGAAAAGGCTATATTTGCCATCAATTTTATGCAATTTATAAGAACTGCTTGTACGATATATTTTTTGGTTTTACCACAAAATTCGAATAAACTCTTCTCTATCAATTTACTTCCTCCTAAAATTTATTTATATGTAAGTCAAGAGCCTAAGACTACTTACAAGATAGATTATATACTGTGACATAATAGGCCACAGCTCATACTGTACAATTATTATTTTATAAGAACTTTTATCAGTTAACAATATTAAATAATACATATGTGAATATATAAAAACTTATCCTAAACAAATTGAAACTACTATATTAAGACATTAAAAATTAAGTTGTAACTTAATCATGCTCAAAAATGGCCACCCCCTAAAGAGTGACCATTTTCAACACTATTATTAATTTTTATATAGGCTATATCTTAGTATGCCTTTGCAAATATTACCATATTATCTGCCTTTTCACCTGTGTAGAAACACTTGTCTCCTAGGTCTTCCTGGGCAAAAGGTATAACTCTAATTGTAGCTCCTGTTAATTCCTTAATCTTTGCTTCGTTTTCTGCATCGTTCTTCCACATTACCTTAGCAAAGCCCTTCTTATTTTCTATGATGTCTACAAATTCATCCATATTGTGGGCTACATAAGTTCTTTCGTCCCTATACTTTCTAGCCTTTTCAAGCATATTCTTCTGGATTTCATCTAGTAAAGCTGCCACATCATCAACAACTGTGTCAAGTGACATTTCAGACTTAGTAAGCTCATCTCTTCTAAAGGCCAGGGCCTGGTTCTTTTCTATATCCTTTGGACCAATTTCAAGTCTTACTGGTATACCCTTCATTTCAGCATCGTTGAACTTGTAACCTGGGCTGTAGTTGTCTCTGTCATCAACTTCTACAGATATTCCCTTGGCCTTTAAGTCAGCTGCAACCTTGTCTACTACTTCCATTACTCCACCCTTGTTGGCAGCTATAGGTATTATGATTACCTGAGTTGGTGCCATCTTTGGAGGAAGAACTAGACCCCTGTTATCTGAGTGTACCATGATTAGCCCACCTATTAGTCTAGTTGATATTCCCCATGAAGTATGGTATGGGTTTGCTAGTTTTCCTTCTCTATCTGAGAAAGTAATATCAAAGGCCTTTGTAAAGTGTTGGCCTAGGAAGTGTGATGTGCCAGACTGAAGAGCCTTACCATCATGCATCATAGCCTCTATTGTATATGTAGCAGATGCTCCTGCAAACTTTTCACTTTCAGACTTTCTACCGTCTATTACTGGTATAGCCATTAGATCTTCTGCAACAGACTTGTAAGCTGCTAACTGCTGTAATGTTTCATCTATAGCTTCCTGTTCTGTCTCATGTAGAGTATGACCTTCCTGCCATAAGAATTCAGATGTTCTAAGGAATGGTCTAGTTGACTTTTCCCATCTTACAACTGAGTTCCACTGGTTGTATAGGAACGGTAACTGTCTATATGAGTTTAACCATTTTGCGTACATAGTACATATTATAGTTTCTGAAGTAGGCCTTACTGCTAGTCTTTCTTCTAGAACCTTATTACCACCCTGAGTTACCCAAGCAACTTCTGGAGCAAAACCTTCAACGTGTTCAGCTTCTTTATTTAATAGACTTTCTGGTATCAATAGTGGGAAGTATACATTCTTGTGTCCTGTCTGCTTGAATAGTCCATCTGCATAGTCCCTAATCTTTTCCCAAAGTGCAAAACCGTAAGGCTTGATTACCATAAATCCTTTTATAGGTGCATAGTCTACTAGGTCAGTCTTAGTGATTACATCTGTATACCACTGGGCAAAATCATCTTCCATTGGAGTGATTTCTTCAACAAATTGATTTTCTTTCTTTGCCATATTAGCGTCCTCCTAAATTTTAATAAAATTATCAGCAACAGCCTTGAAGAACATAAAAAAGCCCTTCATCTCCTTAAAAAAGAGACGAAAGGCTGTTAGTTTCCGCGGTACCACTCTTATTAGCCAGGTTGTCCTGACTCCCTCGATAGAATATAACGGTTCAAACCGTGGAGATTGTTACCTCTCCAAGCTAAAAGGCTGGTTCACAAGCTCAAATCTAGGACCTCACACCATGGATAAAAAGTATCATAAACACCCTTATATCCCAGTCCCTCTCTGGTAAACTTTTGCAAGTTACTATCCCTTTATAATTGCCTCTATTTGGTATGACATTATAATATAATATATTTAATAAAATGTCAAATACTTTTTTTAATCA
>NZ_ADJN01000058.1:0-50400 GCF_000178095.1 Peptostreptococcus anaerobius 653-L
GGTCTTACTCAGAATTCAATACTCTACCTTACTGGCACTTAATAGTGCGAACTGGCACTTAATAGTGCGTGTTTCGTTTCTTCCAATCTGACTACTATGGTCAGAAACGAAAAAACGCTGATAGAATACTCAATTCCGAGTAAGCCCTCGCTCGACTTGCATGTGTTAGGCACGCCGCCAGCGTTCATCCTGAGCCAGGATCAAACTCTCATAAAAAAATTTGTTCTCGCTCAGACTATTGTTATCTCTAAAATATCTGGCTTGGTTTGTTTGTGGTTTAAATCAAGTAAGTTTCCTTACATGGTTTAAACGATTAATCAATTGTCACTATGTGACTTTTGAATTAACCTGCTGTTCAATTTTCAAAGTTCATTGTCTTGCTGTATCTCTCAGCGACAAGTAATACTATACACCCTTTTAAAGTATTCGTCAATAGGTTTTTTATATTTTTTTATTTTTTTCATAAAAGTTATCCACAAATATGCCTCTCTTTAAGACTCTCAATACATAAATCACTTAGTACAAAATCCAAAATTTTCAAGGCTTTAGCTACTTTCTTGCATAAAAATACCGACCCTCATATCTTCAAATATTTCTTGTAGATTAGGGTCGGTATATATTATTTTAGATCTTGTTTTTAATAATTTTGTGGATAATTAATGCTAATTACTTGCCTCACTACTTAGCTTCTCTTAGAGTATACGGGTCAAATGGATTTCCCTTTACAGCCTTTAAAGTAACATCTGGGTATGATGGTATGGATATCTTAACAGTATCATCTAATTTTAAACCATAAATAAAAATTCTCTTCAATCCTCCATCTTCATAGGCATAGCTCAATTCTTGGTCACTCCTAGGCATAAATATCTTTTTATCTAATTTTTTACTAATTACCTGTCCATTATATACTATAGTAGCCTTTCCAGAAGAAAATTCCTTAAACCATCCAGTAGAATCATCATTGTTTGATGATATAGCAATTCCACAAGCATTGTCCAAAGTCAATTTGTCTAGGATTGGTTTGCTGTGAGTTATAGGGACCTTCTTTTCATATACAGGCCTTATTACCATACTATACTTATCCTCTCCCTTAACTAGAGTATTCTTATCTATCATCTTTTCTAGTAGGGCTGCCTTTTCTATCTTCTGTCCCTTATCTAACTGCCACTCCTTGAAGGTATATGAATCATGTTCAGCTTCATATTGAGATAGGACTTCTTTAATACCTTCTATATCATTTACTTTCTTTCCTGAAGAAGTTAGTATATCTCTTCCTGCTAACTTTTTGTCCGACGCTTTTTCCAAGTTTTCCCCATTTATACCCATAGGTATTATACTCAGCATAACAGCATTGTCTATTTCTATAGATTTTTCGGCTCTAATTTCCTTGTCAGCCTTGTTTTCATCCTTGTATTTAGCAGTTGCAACTATCTTAACTGGACCAATTTCATCCAAGCCTACAGTCAACTTACCTTCTTTTAGTAGAGTATCCTCACTTGTCTTAGTCATAACTATGTCAACACTTACATCCTTGTCCTCTAAGTTAGTCTTCTTCCCAAGTTCCGTTTTAACATCAATAGTATCACCAATCTTGGCCTTATCTTGAGCTACAATCTTAACAGACTCTAAAGTCTTCTTCTTTTCATCCGGCTTCTTTGGTTTCTCTGGTGTCTTTGATCCATTAGTCTTATTTGATGTGTACGGTTTCTTTGGTTCTGGTTTTTTAGACTCCTCTGTATTAGTCTCAAACTTGTTGGCTACCTTTTTAGCCAAAGCCTTAGTAATAGTTGATTCTCCTCCTACTATCACTACCTTCTTTGCCTTTTTAATCAAGTCCTGTCCTTCCTTTGTCAAATCATTTCCATTTGTCAATATTATAGGAGAATTCATAGCCTTAGCCATTGGAGCTGCTGTCAATGCATCTGCAAATACCTTACCTGATGCCAAAACTACAGTATCACTTGTACCCAACTCCTTTGCAACTTCGACTGATGTATCATATCTCCCCTTGCCGGCCAATCTCTTTCCATATGTATCTTTGACAGAGTTTGTACCACCAAATGTGTAGCTAGCACTCAAGCCCTGTGGAATAGATTCCGATTTTCTACCATCAACCAAGATCAGTCCCTGACCCTTTGCCCCTAAAAGCGCACCTGAAACTAGTGCATCTGGGAAATCTCTACCAGTTGCTACTCCTACAGTCTTTATTCCTGCTTTTTCTACTACCATCTTTGCAGTATCATACCTGTTTGCTCCTGCAATCCTATCCACTGGCATATCCTTTGAAAGATTTTTTTCTATTTCGCTTGAAACAGAGTTTACACCACCGACTATAGTAGCCTTATTCACTCCCATTGACTTAAGTCTAGAATTTAGGTCAGTCCTTCCATCTGTAAGTACAATGGCCTTGTTATTTGCTGCAGCCACCGGTCCAACAGCAAGAGCATCCGGGAAATTCTTACCATTAACAACGAAGGCTTCTATTTCCTTTAATGATTTTGTAGTCTTCAGGTAATTTGCAACCTTTAAGGCTGTCTCATACCTATTTTCTCCACCTATTCTTTCTACACTTATTTTTGAATCTTTAGCATTATCGGCTAGGGAAATACCCTGGCCAGCTATACCTGCTATCATAGCCCCCGCTAATATAACACTTGTCATCTTCTTAGTTTTCAAAATACCATCTCCTTTAATATACAATCAGGTTTTATTAGGCAACCCATAACCTTTTATATTCAACGCTCAACTTTCTATGTGCAATGCCAATTTTATATGTGCAGCACTACGCTTTCTGTATGCAATGCTCTATTTACTATATAGATCACTCCACTTTATGTATGCAATGATCTATATCATATATTCAACACTCAACTTTTATATAGAACACTGCTATTTTACAAAATAATTTAATGTATCATAACCTTCAGCATACAGGCTCAATGTGTCACCATGACTTATAGGTCTAAAGAACCTAAAACCAATCTTATTACCATCACCTGTTCTAAGGACTCCAGTAGAACCAAAAGGTACCCTCTGTCCATTAATTTCTATTCTTTTAACCTTCATCATAAACTTGTAGTTTCCAGCAAAGCTACCGTCATTGTACAGCCTGCTTCTTGAAAAATCGAATACCATGCCTGGATACTTTTCCTTCATGCTTTTTTCATCAAAATCAGGTTTAACTAGAGTATTTTCATGGTTGTCTTGTCTTGATTCACCACTATCAATATTCACATCCAAGACTACTGGATTGTAGGCCTCAAAATTGAACCTAAAATGGTATTCTCCTGGAGCCTTGATTGCATCTGCAAATACCTTTACCATGCCAAGAGAGTCAACTTTTTCCATAGAAGACTTGTCTAGTCTAATGTACTCTGAGTTTGGTGCCTTGATTTCCAAGTATGATAGCCTAGCATCCATAGTCATAATATCAAACTTAATGTCCTGACCTATCTTTGGAAGACCATCTTGATAAGCTTCCTCTCTTAACCTTAGTTGAACATCTCTTTTTACAGGGTTTCTTACAAGTAAGTTCCTTTCAAGTTCTTCATAACCTCCAGATTTAATAATTAAAGTCTTGCTACCAGCTGTATCAAATATCTTGCCATCAATTGTAAAGCTACTATTTGAGTAGTCTTTCCAGTAATCTACATTAGGTCTTAAATCTTTGCCTCCAACCCCTATATACTGAATATTATTTGTCCAGTCATTTAATGGTAAACTCACACTTTCTCTTACTCTTACATTATCTAGCCTACTAGAGATATTAGTTGGGACTTTCTTCAATCCACCCCTATCTTTAGAATCTTTGCCCTTTGATTCAAATATCTGAGACATACTGAATATAGGTCTTCCTAGTCCACCCGGCATCATATACTTCATTTGGTTGTGTCCATCATTAGACAACTCTACATCTGGGTCAGCATAATAATCCATAAAAGTGTGGTAGGTCATTTTGTTTAACCTATTATCCTGCACATATGTTAAGTACTTGTCCCAAACAACCTTCCTGTTTGGATTTGATTCTAATATAGCAACTTCCTTTGAAGTTCCTTCCCAAGCATCTAACAACCTCTTGGTATTTTCGTTTTGGTAGCCCAATTTCTCCAAAATAACTGCATTAGCCACCATATCATACTTATATATCAACTTGGTAACTTGGTTCACACTGCCTCCAGATTCTCCATCCAGAGAAATGGATGATGATCCCGAACCGCCACCTACAGTAGAATGAGATACTACATCAACTCGTGATACCGATTTAAATTGATTAAATATTCCATCTAGAAAACCTCTAGAATAATTGGATTTTTCGGCCACTGTTAAACCTGATCTAAGACTAGTGGCCATTTTCGATCTATGTCTAACTTCGTATTTTTTTTCTAATTCCTTATCATTATTCTTATCTTCATTCAACTCATCTTTGTCCAAGCATTCTTTTGGTACCAACTTACCACTTAAAGCAAACTTAAGATAACTATCATGGTATCCCTTGTACTTTATAGTTAGGTGGTTTACACCCCTCTTTAAATCCTTGATTCCATCATTCTTGATTCTAAAAGTCTGACCAACTACATGCCATGGATTTCCTGACTCGTTGTCTAATAAAGTAGGATCTTTCTTCTTTTCTTTTTCATAGTCTAAACCAAAATCAACTACCTTATGTCTTTTAAGTTCCTTTCCGTTTAAGAACACTTGCTCAATACCAGTATCCTGCTGAAAAGTGTATTCAAAATCATTCAAATTAAATATTATACTCTTACCATCAATGTATTCTCCACTATCTGCAGTAAGACTGATTTTCGGAGCCTTCATCTTGTAGGTAAAGTCTCTAATCTCAGGTCTACTACCCCTATACAAAATCTTCAGCCTATGTTGACCCTTCTTCTGAATTGGTCTAGATGTAGAAAATACAATCCTCAATTGACCTCTCTTACTATCGCTAGTTTTTCTTATCCTCAAACTAGGTTCCATTCCATTGTCATATACCTTGGCCACAGAATATATTCCATTAAATTTTTTCTTTTCTTGAGGTTTTGAGAGGTCATAATTTATAACTATATCCTTGCCATAGTCAAAATCATTTGCAGACTCTTTCTCTAATGGATTAGGATTGGCCATTGGATTAAATTTCTCCCCTTGACTAGATTTGGCATCCTCTTTGTTCTTAGATTCTCCTTCTTTTTTAGTTGGAGCAGTCACTACATCTATTTTTTTGCTATCTGACACATCGAATGTAGTTTTTTCTGGATATGTTAGTTCCCTACCATTTTCATCCTTCTTTGTAGAATGAAAATCCCATACAGGCATAACCGCATGACCTATCACTACATCCGGTATACCTGACTTAGATTGATTGTACTTGTATGGAAATGTCTTATATGAGTCTTGCAAAGTCTCCTCTAAAACCTCCCCATTATCAAATATAATTCTCGCTGTCTTGTGGCTTCCATCAAACTCGCTCTTGATTATTTTCCCACTGTCATCTACTGGAGAAAAATCCTTCTCAAGGCCATCTAAGAACAACTTACTTGGTTTGGATGATTTATCACTAAAATCGAAAACCAAAAAAGAACTCGTATCCGCCACACTTATTACCTTGGCATGGCTTTTCGACTTCTTATCATTTGTATCTAAATTACTGACAACAAAAGAATTTTGAGCAGGCTTAAAAATCAATCCTGCATATGCAGATGGAACTATGCTGGTTAACATAGTCACTGCTGTTGCAATACACAATACTTTTTTCATTTTCAATCCCCCCTATGATATAAAATAATGTATTCGAATACTATTATTATTTACGAATATCATTCTACCACTACAAAATCCTTTTATCTATAATAATAATTATTATTTTTTTAAGATTTTAATTATCATTTGTTGGTGTGTGGGTAAAAAATAACCATCCTTTATAACTAAGTCATAAATACTTAGCACATAGGATGGTTTTGTTTGTTGTATTTAGTTGTAAGTTTCTTTAATGTATTGTGTATATGTGAAGTGTGATGTTAACTCTTGTTTTCAAATTTAGATATTCGGTTAATACTTCACACCATTCTCTAATATAGATAAATCTTAAAAATCACCCCCACGTGTGTGGAGTGTATGTAATTTTTTTGTCATTTTTATTAATGCAAATAAGGAGTTTGTATACTCAACTTCTATCAAATAGAATTAAAACATACAAACTCCCCAATTAAACAAACTATATAGTTTTCTATCCCTCAACAAAGAAGCTAATCTCTGCCTCTACACACAAGTCTCCATCACAAGTAATGCTTCCCTTGCCGACACCGTAGTTCCTTCTCATCTTGACAATCTCAACATCAATATCCAGTCTATCTCCCGGCACAACCTGCCTTCTAAACTTGGCTTGCTTTATCCCTGAGAAAAACGCCAGCTTGCCCTTGTACTGGTCTAGGGATAGTATAGCTACTGCTCCTGCCTGAGCCATAGCCTCTACCATCAGTACTCCAGGCATTACATTGCGGTCTGGAAAGTGTCCTGTAAACCAAGGCTCTGATGCTGTGATGCACTTTTGAGCCTTTACCCACTTTCCTTCTTCCATATCCACAACCCTATCCACTAGAAGAAAGGGATGTCTATGGGGTATAATTGCCTTTATTTCTTCAACATTTAATGATTTCTTTTCTGTATTTTCCATATCTACTCCTGACCCTAGCCCTTGTACTTCTTAAGAAGCAAGCTAGCATTGTGTCCTCCAAAACCAAGTGAGTTGGATATAGCATACTCTATATCTCTCTTTCTAGTCTCATCTGTAACATAGTCTAGGTCACATTCTTCATCCTTGACCTTGTAATTTATAGTCTGTGGAACAAATCCATCCTTAAGGGCATAGGCGCATACAATAGCTTCTATTGCCCCAGCTGCCCCCAACATATGTCCTGTCATAGACTTAGTTGATGATACCATTATGTCCTTTGAATGGTCCTTAAATGCAAGCTTGATAGCATTTGTCTCTGCCACATCGTTTAGCTGTGTACTAGTACCATGGGCATTGATATAGTCTACTTGATTGCTATCTACTCCAGCCTCTTCTAGGGCAAATAGCATAGCATTTGCTGCACCCTTGCCATCTGGGTTAGGCGCTGTGATATGGTGGGCATCACTAGTCTGTCCATAGCCCACTATCTCACAGATAATGTCCGCCCCCCTTTTTAGGGCTGAGTCAAGCGACTCTATCAGTACTATGGCTGATCCTTCTCCCATTACAAACCCACTTCTCTCCTTGTCAAAAGGTATAGAAGCCCTAGTTGGGTCATCGCTAAATGATAGGGCTGACATTGCTTCAAAGCCGCCCACTCCCATAGTACATATGGATGACTCACAACCACCTGCAAACACTGCATCCTGGTAGCCATCCTTGACCAACCTGAAGGCATGGCCTATTGAGTCTGTTCCTGTTGCACAGGCAGTCACTGAAGATGTACATACACCCCTAGTTTCTAGGGCTATAGACACGTGACCAGCAGCCATATTTATTATACACTTTGGTATAAAATGCGAAGAGATCTTCTTGTGACCCTTCTCCATATACTTGATATGTTCACCCTCTATGGTATCCAATCCACCTATACCACTTCCTACTACTACACCTGTCCTAAACTCATTTTCTTCGTTTATAGTATAGCCACTATTTTTCATGGCTTCCTTGGCAGCTGCTATTGCAAACTGAACGAACCTATCCTTTTTCTTTGGACCATCAACACCATGGGCCTTTGGATTAAAATCCTTGACCTCTGCTGCTAGCCTAGTCTTGTAGCCTGTATTATCGAAAGAGGTGATCGGCCCTATTCCACACTTGCCTGCCTTGACACTCTCCACAAATTCCTCTATTGATTGGCCAATCGGGCTGATTACACCAGCTCCTGTTATTACGACCCTTCTACTCATAAAATCCTCCATTAATCGGTTATTATATTGAAGACAGTCCACCGTCTACACTTATGACCTGTCCAGTTATATACCTAGCAGATTCTCCTGCCAAAAATGCCACTGTATCAGCTATATCCTTAGGCTGACCAACACTCCTTAGCGGTATTGCATCTACTATCTTAGCCTTTATTTTTTCTGGTATAGCATCTGTCATATCCGTCTGTATAAATCCAGGTGCTATAGCATTTACTGTGATGCTATATGGTCCAAGTTCTGCTGCCAGTGTCCTTGTCATACCTATTACACCAGCCTTTGATGCTGAATAGTTAGTCTGACCAACATTTCCCACTAGTCCTGCTAGTGATGATAGACTTATGATTCTACCCGATCTTTTCTTAGTCATCTTCCTTGCAACCTGCTTTGTACAGTTGAATATCCCCTTTAGGTTTGTATCTATTACATCATCAAAATCCGCTTCCTTCATCTTGATAAATAGCTTGTCCCTAGTGATGCCTGCATTGTTGACCAAGACATCTATATTCTCATATTCTTCATATATCTTGTCAAATGCTTCAGCTACCTTTTCTGAATCCTTGACGTCAAACTTCATGGCAAATACATTCTGACCCTTTGCCTTTAATTCTTCTACCATGGTATTGGCTTTTTCATCTGAGCTAACATATGAAAATCCAACTATATATCCCTCTTGGGCTAATTTTTCTACTATAGCCCTACCTATTCCTCTTGTTCCACCTGTTACAAAGGCAACTTTCTGATTGGTTTGCATCGTATCCACCTCTTTCTAGACCTCACTCATTTCTCTTATGTCGTCTAAATTTTGTATATTTATAACTTTCTTTGTCTTATCTATCTTTTTGATAAATCCTGCTAGGCTCTTTCCTGGTCCTACTTCTATAAAGGTGTCTATACCATCGTCTATCATATTTTTGATAGTCTGCTCGAACATGACCCTAGAGTACATCTGCTTCATCAAGATATCTACATAATCTTGGTCCCGACCATAGACACTTGCGTCTAGATTCTTGTAGACCTTGATATCCTTATTAAACTTGAAGTCTATTTTTTCAAGCTCCTGCCTAAAGATATCAGCTGATGGTTTTAAGACACTAGTATGAAATGGTCCCTCGACATTTAGTTTCACTGTCTTTTTAATAGACCTCTCTTTACAGGCATCCTCCAACTTGTCTATAGCTGAGAATTCTCCCCCTACTACTATCTGGCCTGGGCAGTTGATATTTGCTATATCCAGGTTCTTTATGTCTGGATTGGACTTTTTGACCTGACATACAATCTCTTCAATAGTATCTAGTGGAGTCTTCATAATAGCCAACATAGTTCCTTGACCCTTCACACCTTGACCCATTATCTGGCCTCTTTTTGCTACTAGTCGTATCGCTTTCTCAAGACCTATCATTGCAGAACTACATAGGGCTGAGTACTCACCTAGGCTAAGACCAGCCATTGCAGCTACTTCAAGATTCTTATATTTATTGAGCAATTCATCAAGTAGGGCCATGCTGTTCATAAATATGGCCGGCTGAGCATACCTAGTCTTGGATATCTCTTCTATATTGGCATTGGCTATAGCCTCATATGTATCCTTATCTAGTATGTCTTTAGCAAGCTTGTATACCCTAGAACCTAGTAAGTCCTTACCCATGGCCTCATACTGAGACCCCTGTCCTGGAAATACTATAGCTATTTTTTTAGTCATTTACTATACCTCTCAACACCTTATTGTAGCCATTTACTAAATCATCAATTATCTCCTTGCAGGTCTCTCTCTTAGATACTAGACCTGCTATCTGTCCTGCCATAACTGATCCATAGTCGCACTCTCCATCCAAAACTGCAGACCTTAGGCTGCCAGCACCATAGGCTTCAAGTTCTTCGATACTTGCACCTTGGTCTTCCAACTTCTTGAACTTCTTGGCGAACTTGTTTTTTATTACCCTTACAGGATGGCCAGTTGACATACCAGTTACAGTAGTAGATATGTCCTTGGCAGATGCTACTTTTTCCTTGTAGGCTTCACTAGCCCTACACTCATTGGCAAGTATAAACCTAGTACCTAACTGAACACCATCAGCTCCAAGACAAAATGCAGCTGCAACTCCTCTACCATCACCTATACCACCTGCCGCTATTACTGGTATGTCTACAGAGTCCACTATCTGTGGTACCATAGCCATGGTATTTGTAACTCCAACATGGCCACCAGCCTCTGCCCCTTCAGCTATAATAGCGACTACACCAGCATTTCTCTGCATACGAATAGCCTGCGATACTGAAGGTACTACAGGTATTATCTTTATTCCGTTTTCGTTTAGCCTTGCAAAGTGCTTGCCTGGATTACCCGCACCAGTAACTACAACCCTTACACCTTCTTCTATGACAGCATCTATGACCTCATCCACAAAGGGACTCAGTAGCATTATATTGACTGCAAATACCTTGTCTGTAAGGGATTTTGCCTTTCTTATCTCTCCTACTAGCCAGTCCTTTGGCGCATTACCCGCTGCTATAATACCTAGCCCACCAGCATTGGATACTGCCGCAGCAAGCTCAGCATCTGATACCCAAGCCATTCCACCTTGGAAGATTGGGTAGTCAATACCTAACACATGGCATATTTTGCTGTCTTCTAATCTCTTAACCATTAGTTAGCCTTTAGACCCTCTATATATGCTGCAATCTTTTCTGGGCTAGTTAGGTTTTCTATTGCATCGTCTTCTACTTCTATGTCAAATTCATCTTCAATTTCAGTCATTATGTCCATTACGTCTAGTGAATCTGCTTCTAGTTCTTCCTGTATGTGGCTATCTGCCTTTATATCTTCTATTTCTATATCTAACTGATCTGCTAGTATTTCTCTTATCTTTTCTATCATTTTATATTCCTCTTTTCTTAAATTATATTTTTGTATTTTATTCGTTTTTGCTCTTTTTCTAATCTTAAATTGTACCTTTATACTTTATTTGTTTTTGCTCTTTTTCCTATATTTGTTTTTTATATATAAATAGACTATTTTTTACTAAGCTATATTTCTAGCTATACTTTTTTTATCTTAATCAATATACCACCAAAGCTAAGTCCTCCACCAAATGCCGTAGTTATAAGGTACTTGCCTAGGATATCTCCCTCATCTTGGTCTGAACTTTCAAGTCTACTTACAACTTCATCAAATGCTATTGCAACACTTGCAGAAGATGTGTTTCCATATTCTTGTATATTGGTATACCACCTGTCCATTCCTATATTTGACCTATCTGATAGGCACTCTATTATCCTCATATTGGCCTGGTGGGCAACAAATGAATACACCTGACTCTCATCTACAGAGTTGTCCTTTAGCAATTTATCTATTACCTTTGGACCTACATCTGTTGCAAACTTATAGACCTGTCTACCATTCATGCCTATATACAAGTTGTCTTCATCATCTATCTTGTCCTTGGCATCTATAGTAAGGTACTTATTTACGTCTGGTTTACCACCTAGGTGGTAGTCTATGATCTCATACTTGTATTTTGATACTGACCTATCCTCTACTAGGTCCTCGTTTTCTAGTATCATACAACCTGCACCATCACCAAATAATATACAAGTAGTTCTATCTTCCCAATTTACATATTTAGTAAGTCTCTCAGCTCCAACAACCAGGGCATATTTTTTACCCATGTCCCTCATCATGGCCTTGGCTGTAGCTATTGCATAGATATAGCCACTGCAGGCCACATTTATGTCCATACATATTATATTTTTTAGACCCATTCTACCAGCTATTGTAAATGCTGTAGATGGTACCTTGGTATCAGATGTCACGCTTGCAACTATAATCATTTCGATCTCGTCTACATCTATAGAAGATTTTTCTATAGCTCTTTGACATGCCTTTAGGGCCATATCCTCTGTTGTTTCATCCTTGGATATGTGCCTTCTTCTTATGCCTGTTCTTTCTACTATCCATTCATCATTTGTGTCTACTAGTTTTGAAAGCATCTCATTGTCCAGTATATTATCTGGTGCATATCTTCCACTTCCTATTATATTAACACCCATGTTCTCCTCCGTATTCTTTTAGGAAAAACTCATTTATATTCATAAGGGCTCTGATCAAGGCCTGGTCCTCTTCTAGCTTTAGATCTATCATCAGGTGGTCGATCATCTCCTCATGAAAATTCCTATGAATTTTGTCCACCAAAACACCCTTTCTTGTAAGGCTGGCTATTACCACCCTCCTGTCATTAGGGTCTTTTTCTCTTTTTGCATAACCCTTTGTCTCTAGCTTGGAAATAGTTGTAGTAAGGGTCCCCATAGTGATATCCAATATATCAGCTACTTCAGACATCATCTTACCATCACCCGTTCCAATGGCTTCAAGGGCATGTATTTCACTCATAGACAGGTCTTTGATACCCCTTAGTCTAAGGGATTTCTCCTCTATAGTAAGTATGTTCTTGAATAGGTCTACTACTATATCGTTTATTACCTTTCTACTAGCCTCATAAGACAAGTTCTCGCTCTTGGACTTAGTCTCCTCTTCAATACTTTCTTGACTAATCACTTGAGCCTTATCTTCATTATCTTCAACAACTATATTCTCGTTTAAAGCCTTGTCATTTTCAAATGTTATATATGAGTAGTTTTCCTCACCAACAGATATACTATCCCCATCTGAAAATTCAACCTTTATCTTTTTCTTATTAGATTTATCTTCTATATTTTTATAATCAACCATTTCTAGCCTCCTATTTAGCTTCCTATAATCTTTCTATACTTATCATATCTTTTTTTCATTATTTTATCTATAGATATAGAATAGCTTTTTTCTAGAAAATTGATTATATGATTCTTTAGGTTGTATATCTCACCTCCGTCCTCTTCTATTATCCTTTCAATAAATCCATCCTCCATAAGATTGTGGCTTGTAAGTCTCATCAACTCAGCTGCCTCGTCCTTTTTTGAGGGGTCCTTCCAAAGTATACTTGCAAATCCCTCTGGAGATAGTATTGAATATACGCTATTTTCTAGCATCCATATTTCATCTGTAAGGCTAAGGGCAAGGGCTCCACCACTGCCCCCTTCTCCTATTATCACTGATAGGGTCGGCACCTCAAGTCTTGAAAATTCATATATACACTGGGCTATTGTAAGGGCTTGGCCTCTTTCTTCTGCCCCGATGCCACATCCAGCTCCAGGCGTGTCTATTATAGTTATAACAGGCAGCTTGAACTTGTTGGCATGGGCAATCAACCTCAGCACCTTCCTGTAGCCTTCAGGGTTTGGCATACCATAGTTTTTATCTTTTCGCTGCCCTATTACCATGACTGAGTAGGGTCCTAGCTTTCCTATGCCACCTATGATAGTATCGTCATCTGAGTAAGCGCGATCTCCATGCATCTCTACAAAGGGCTTGCATAGGTAGTCTATATAGTCTTTTGCCTTGTACCTGCCAGGATCTCTGGATGCCCTGACTATTTCCATTGCTGTCTTCAAAATCCAACCTCCTTTCTCGATTTCTTATCTTATATAACTTTGGCAAGTATATCTGCCAACTTATCTATCTTCTCTTGACGCTTTCTTGTTGTTATGTAGATTAATAGCAAGTATGTCTGCCAACCTATCTCTCATTTCTTCCCTAGGCAGTACCATGTCCACCATTCCGTGTTCTAAGAGAAACTCAGCCCTTTGAAAGCCTTCTGGTAAATCAGTGCCTGTCACCTGCTTGATTACTCTAGGTCCTGCAAAGCCTATCAAGGCACCCTTTTCTGCTATGATTATGTCCCCTAGACTGGCAAATGATGCACTCACACCACCAGTAGTTGGGTCTGTCATAACAGATATGTATAATAGACCTCTCTCATTTAATCTGGCTATTGCCTGTGATGTCTTAGCCATCTGCATAAGAGAGAACATCCCCTCCTGCATTCTGGCCCCACCTGATGCTGAGAATATTACAAGCGGAAGAGATTTTTTGATAGCTAGCTCAATTGCCTTGGTGATCTTCTCACCCACACTTGAACCCATGCTCCCCATCATAAAATTGGTATCCATGACAGCTATTACGACTCTGGACTCCTTGATCCTAGCAGTACCAGTTATGACTGCCTCGTCTATTCCCGAAGACTCCCTTTGACCTAGCTGTTTTTTCTTGTAGTCCGGAAAATTAAGCGGGTCCCTTACCTTCTTTTCCTTGAAATATTCTACAAAACTTTCTTCGTCTACTATGCTGTTGATTCTTTCCCTAGCAGACATCTTGAGGTACTTACCACAGGCTGGACATATCTTGTACTTGCCCTTCAAGTCATCAACAAATACCATCTCCTGACACTCTGGGCATTTGACCAGACAGTCCGGCTTGATAGTGACATATTTTGCAGGTTTGTACATTTTCCTTTTAAAATGTTCCAGTATCATTGTTACCTCCTCTTGCCTTGTAGGTATGATGTTGTATGCTCATTAGCTACAAATACCTCATCCCTCATTATTTCCTTGTTAAAACCAATATTGGTCTTTATACCATCTATTACAAACTCATCTAGAGCCCTCTTCATTATATCGATTGCATTTTTCCTATCTTTTCCATAGGCTATTAGCTTGACTAGCATAGAGTCGTAAAAAGGCAATACCATATAACCTTGGTATATAGAGGAGTCTATCCTAACCCCATAGCCACCCGGTATATTGAGCCCCTCTATCCTACCAACGCTCGGCATAAAATTATTATCTTCATCATAGGCGTTGATTCTGCACTCTATAGCATGACCTGTAAATGTAATGTCTTTTTGCTCATAGGCAAGTTTTTCCATAGACGCTATGTTTATCTGTTCTCTGATTATATCTATACCTGTTATCATCTCTGTGACCGGATGCTCAACCTGTATCCTGGTATTCATCTCCATAAAGTATGCCTTACCATCCTTGTCAACAAGAAACTCTATAGTGCCTGCATTTGTATAGCCTACATACTTAGCAGCCCTTGTAGCCATATCGTATAGGTAGTTCATAGTCTCATCTCTTATAGAAGTTGCTGGTGCCTCTTCTATAATCTTTTGGTGGTTCATCTGTATAGAACAATCACGAGAACCTAGGTGGACCACATTTCCATGCTCATCTGCAAGTATCTGTACCTCTATATGTCTAGGATCATCTATATATTTTTCTATATAGACCTCCTTGTCACCAAAGGCATTTTCCGCTTCTTTTCTGGCTGACATAAAGGCAGACTCTAGGTCCTGACCTTCTCTTACAAGTCTCATGCCCTTGCCACCTCCACCAGACCTAGCCTTGATGATGATTGGATATCCTATCTGCTCACATATGATCTTTGCGAGCTCAATATTTTCTACCACTGTTTCAGAACCTTCTACAACAGGAAGCCCAGCCTCCTTCATAAGTCTCTTGGCCTCTTCCTTATCTCCCATCAAAGATATTAGCCTGCTGGATGGACCTATGAATTTTATCTCATATATCTCACACAGCTTGGCAAAAGATGAATTCTCAGACAAAAATCCAAATCCTGGATGTATGGCATCCGCACCTGTTACAAGGGCTGCATTTATTATCTGTACCTTATTTAGGTAGCTGTCCTTGACATTTTTAGGTCCTATGCAAATACTCTCGTCTGCTATCTGTACATGTAGGCTGTCCCTATCGACATCAGAAAATATGGCAACCGACCTGATTCCCATGTCCTTAAGTGTCCTGATAATCCTAACTGCAATCTCTCCCCTGTTGGCAACCAGTACTTTTTTTATAGGCCTAATCATCTTAGACCTCCCTTACTCTGAATAGGGCTTGACCAAATTCTACGACTTCTTGGTCTTCAACCAATACTTCTACAATTTCACAATCAAAGCAAGACTTTACTTCGTTCATCAATTTCATAGACTCTATGATACAGACAACCTGTCCCTTCTTGATCTTGTCACCAACCTTGGCAAATACTGGTTCATCAGGTGATGGACTCGTATAAAAAGTACCTATCATTGTGGATGTTATATCCTTCAAATCAGATTGATCGACCTTGTCACTTGGACATTCACCAACATTTGAAGAATCATCCGATGATATAGGTCCCATATTTGTATTGTGGCTGTCCATATTATTTTGTAATCCAAAGCTTCTATTTGATAATTTTTCTTGATTAATATTTTCAATATTTGATCCCAATAAATGACTGCTCAGCATATTACTATATGCATTTGACTTGGTTCTCAGGACCAAACTATCCGTACCCTGCCTGTACTCAAGTTCTCCCAGACCAGCATCATTCATTATTTGAGCCAAATTTTTTATAAATTCTAACTCCATACTCAATATACCTCCTAACTTATTTTGATAGTCAAAGTATTATATTGGATATTATATGACTAAGTATGGAAAAGGTCAATAGTTTATTTTGAATAACTTAATATTTTTTCAGATCTGTTTTTTGACAAAATAAAAAAGACCCTTTAAAGTCATGTCTAGGACTATTGAATTTACTAGTTTTTATGAATAAGTCTTCCAGCTACCATTCTGTTGTAGCCCTGTAAATCTTTTTTGAAGTACAAACAATCAAAACCTACTTTTTCCATTTCATTTTTTATTTTTTCGGCCTGATCGTGACCAGACTCAAACACCAACCATCCACCTATTTTTAGAAATTTAGGTGACGATTTAATAATAGACTTGTAAAAATCCATGCCATCATCTCCACCAGCCAGGGCTAAGATTGGTTCATAGTCCTTTACATCCGGTTCTAATCCTTCTATGACATGGTCCTCTATATATGGTGGGTTTGAAACTAGGATGTCTAGACTATCGAGATAGACCTCTAAGTCACTACTAGAAAATAGGTCAGACTCTACAAAGTCTACACAGGCTCCAAGCCCAAGCCTTCTTCTGTTGACTCTTGCAACATCTATAGCCTCCTTGGATATATCGACACCACATATCTGAAGATCAACACTCGACAATTTAGCAATACTAAGGGCTATAGCACCAGAGCCAAGGCACATATCCATGATCTTGATAGGACCATTCTCACCCTCTTTTGGTGCCCTGTCAATTATATCCAGTACTTCTTCAACTATTATTTCAGTATCCGGTCTAGGTATTAGAACATTTTCGTTCACATAGAAATTTAGGCCCATAAATTCTTTTTCATTTATGATATAGGCAATTGGTTTTCTCATAGACCTCTGCTCTAACATTCTTTCAAATTCTTTTATCTCTTCCGGGTGCATAGGCTTGTCATAGGACATCATCAGCTTCATCCTGTCAAAATCCATGACCTTACAAAGCATAAGGTCTACATCCAACCTTGGACTTGGACTTGAATCCTTTAATTTATCCATTCCATATTCTATTGCATCTTTTAATCTATAGTTTATTGTATTATTATCTATCATAAAACCTCCTTACTCACAGTAAATTATTATACCATAATCCTATGTATAAGCCCAAATAATTATCTATTTTTATTTATTAAGTATTTGCAAGCCTTCCAGGTCATGGGTTATTATTTATGATTATTTATATGATGGAAGAAACCCCCACCAAAACCCCATAAATCATGACAACCCGTCCAACGGGTGGTTTGCACACGGACTATAAGCCCAAGGGTAGCGACGAGTCAAAGGCACTGGCTTTCACTCTGTTCACACTCTGTCTTATCACCTGATTCATCAGGCTTTGGTTTTGACTTTCTAGGCCTGCCTTTGGTTTTTTCATCTACTCTATCTACCTTGAAGCCACCACCAAATATTTTTAGGTCTGCTGTGAATCTTTGCTTTTCAACTCCTGATGTTGAGTATTCTTCGTTTACATTTCCATGAACTAATCAGCACCTGTAAACTTACCGTCTTCTAGTTCAAGATTCTTTAAAAATTCTCTCTTCATTGCTATACTCCTTTTCGTTTTTATTACGCAGATACTACTGCGAAGGTTTATTTTGACGACTTATTTGTCGAATTTAGGCATTAAAAATAGACCTTTTAACGACTTGTCTGGGTCGATTTTATGCACTAAAAAGGCACCCTAACTATTGTAAAGTGCTTACTCTTGACTATATTCCCAGTCTAATATCTTGTCATATAACGACTGTACATATTTACCTTTTTCGGTATACCAATTTTGCCCATCAGAATCATAATACATACAATCATCACTCGTTAGATACCAATCTACTTCAGTCTGCAAATCTGCATAATTACTTGTATCTACCATAAGCTTTATACTGCTATTACAATTTTTCAGATAGTCTATCTCTTCATTTGTTAAGCCAAACATACTTACACCTTCTCTATTTCCTCAAATTACATTGAATTAAAGTGTTTGTAATTGGGTTATATGTAACTCCACATCTTCCATCTAACCCCAATAATACACTATTACTTCTCTTCTTGATAATACTACCACTAGCCAAGCACTTTTCTATATCCTCACTAGGCACGCGTTTATGATTCAACTTCTTCATAATTTCTTTTGAATTGTTCGAATTTGCCCAATCATGAGTACCTATTGCCCTGCCTGTAAAATGATATGATACCCTTTTAATCTCAACTTCATCAGTAGTTTTAATACCAATAAGCTTATCTTCAAGTTCATTGTGATGCTTTTTGAAATTACTATACTTTACAAGTGGAGATATTTCACCTTTTTGAACAATGCCTGTATATCCCTTTACAATGTCCCATTCCTTAGTATCATTATACTTTATTTTCTGAAAATCATCAAATGATTTAACCCCATCATAACCTAAATTCTTGTATTTTTTAAACTGTCTCTTATCACTATGTCTGTTTTTCCAGGCTTTTTCTACTGGCTCTTTGCATATTGTTATAGGCTGTTGAACAAGATCCAATATTAATCCTTGTGCTAATACGGATGACTTACCACAACCTCTGTAGTATTTTCAACCTTATCAGTCCACATGGAATACCTCTTTCCTAATAGTTCATCGTCCTTAATTCTATCCTTGGCACTTACACTCATATCGACAATATCTTGCCCCACTCTGAACCACCAGACTAAGGAAAATATATATGCTGTTAACATATATACATAATAAATTACTCTTTTTTGCATTATGTCATTAAAATACATCGCTATCGATGTAAGCAACGATAAAATACCACTAAATATATTTACTATAAAATATTACTTATACAGCTTATGTTCTACTATTCCTTTCATAAAATTATTGCTATTTTTCGCATTTATAACTATAAATTAGGCAAATGTGATATAATATCAATATACTAAATTTTCTTACTTTTTAGTTCAATTTGGGTTAATTTAGTTAATGTATTTATAAAATAAAGCTCTTTTTAATTAATAACAAAAAAAGAAAGGAGTACTTATGACAAAAAAAGAAAAAATTTGGTCCGCCTTTTTGACATCTCTTCCAATAGCATTTGGTTATGTGGCTCTTGGAATCATGGGTGGTGCCTTGATACAAAAGGTCGGTTTTAGCGTTATAGAGGTGGTCTTGTTCTCTGTATTGATATTTTCAGGTAGCGCCGTATTTATAACAGCTAATATGCTGGCAGCTGGTATTTTCCCCCAGATATCCATATATTTGATTGCGACAATCCTAGTCTCAAGTCTTAGAAATGCCATGTACAGTTCATCCTTGATCAATGAGACTAAAAATATGAAGGGTATCAAAAAACTCCTTTTCACACAGTTTGTGACGGATGAGACCTTTGCAATAAACAAGATAAAATACGACTCTTCTAGCTACTGGGATGACGATATGGCCCTTTATTTCTCTGTATTCGCAGCTGTTTTCGGCATGATAGGCAACCTAGTAGGCGCCATATTTGGACAGATTGTAGATATACCTATGGACTTGGCTTTTTTTATGATGTCTAGTATGTTTGTTATACTTACTGTTCTTAGGATTGCAGACAAGATGGATTTAATTATGCTCTTTGTAGCCATAGTAGTATCTTTTATCGTACTTACAATATACCAGGGAGGATTAGACCTAATAATCATATCCCTGACTGTCACTAGCATAGGCTACTTCCTAGATAGGAGAAAAAGGAGGATGAAAAATGAGTCCTAGTTTATTAAAAATATCCATTATCGTCCTTGGATTTGTAGGTATGTTCCTAATTCGTTACCTACCTTTTGCAATAGTAGGCGAAAAGTCCACATCCAAGGAGTTCGATTCTTTTATAAAATACATACCTCTAGGCGTGTTTGTAGCCATGATTATCAAAGACGTTTTTTACAAGGGTGGAGAATTGTTTATCAGCACTAGCAACATCAAGCTTGTGCCCTTGTTGATAGTTATAGCTATTTCGGTTAAGTTTAGGAATATAGGCCTGTCAGTAGTTGCTGGTGGGGTGATTATGTGGATTGCTATGATGATATAAAAATTTCTATATACGAAAAAAAGCAGCCTATAGCTGCTTTTATAATACGTAAATTCGAATTTAGATATTAATAATTCTACAAAATGCTTATTCCATGTTAAATCTCTTCTTAAACTTGTCGATTCTTCCACCCTTTTCGATATTCTTCTGCTTACCTGTGTAGAATGGATGGCATTCTGAACATATTTCTACCCTTATTTCATCCTCAGTAGAGCCTGCCATGAATGTGTTTCCACATGCACATCTAACTTCTACTTCCTTGTACTTTGGCTGTATATCCTTCTGCATTTCAAAGTCACCCCTTTCTTATTTATTAAAAACACGGGCATACACCCATGTTTATGAATTCAACTTCCTTATTATAACATAATAGACAGGACAATTCAAGATTTAATATATATTATTAGGCAATTACTTTTTTAATCTTTCACATATTTCATCTAGGTCAAAAAGCCCTTCATCCTTGCCTATTTCACATACCTCCAAAATGTCCATAAGCCCCTGCCCTACTAGGTCCATGACGTCATCCAGATCGTCGTCCTTTATCCTGTCTAGGCCTTCTTTTAGCTTGCTTAGCCTATAATCTATCTCCTGTGTATAGTTGACCATTCCCGGATTATCTTCAAGACTGACCCTTTCTATATTCCCTATATCCATCCCCTTAACTATATCGTAAACGTCACTAGTCTTCTTGTTTCCGCCCTTAGGTATATATAGGCTAGTCAGGTGGTCAAAGTAGTTTTCCTCCCTATCCAAATCGTATAGGTCAAGCTCCTTCTTGTACTCCATGCCCTTTATACCGGCACTCTTTACTATCCACACCTTTTGGTCATCATGGTAGTAGTCCATCAGCATCAGCTTGATATTGGATGCTATATACCTGTCGTACACCTGAGTTATAATTATATTAGAATCTATGCTGAGGTCTCTTTTGTCTATATTAAAAGCGTCCAAGAGCCTGAATCCCTCTGATGGGTCAAATGCTAGATAGTTGTACATAGCATCTATAAAGCTCATTGAGGCTATGACATCTACATCTACGCCATTTGCCCTTGAATAGTCTTCTACCAGACCTACACTGGTCTCAGCAACTCTAGGATGACCTGGAACAGCATATATAATGTCTGTGTCTTTACCTAGGTCCACAAGCTTTTGGGCTATCCTATCATATACCTCTTCGAACTTTTCCCCTTGGTCATAATATGAATCAAAAGACTCATACTCAATCCCTAGTAGATCAACAACTGGATGTTTACTTGTCCTTAGATATATCTTTTTGCCTGACCTTAGTTCTTCAACCGCCCTGTGACTGATCTGAGATATATCTCCTGCCCCAAGACCTATTATACTTATACTCATATATTACCTCTCTTATATTTTTATCCTTTTTATACTATTCTTTTGGTCTGTTTTTCTCAATCTTATTATATACAAACTCACCTAAAAAATATTTATTCATATGCTTATCTATCATCCTATTATACCACATAAAAAGAGACTGAACACTGTCCAGTCTCTCTTATATACTATCTAACTAGTTTTAACTTCTTTAATTTTCCAAATAACTTGTCTCCCTTAGGCATAGCTAGGATTTCTTCCTTGCTGATACCGCCTATTCCAAGAAGCACTACAATATATATTAGACCACCTACCATGATAGATATCATTGTAAGTAACTTGCCTGATATAACCATGCCTAGACCCATATAAGTAAGCTTGACTCCTGCAAACATCAGGATAACCGTTATTATTGGCTTGATAAAGAACTGCATCTTGTCGAATTCTATATTAAGCTCTTTCTTGATATACCTATACTCAAATATGGCAGCTATAAGATAGGATGCCACTGTACCAAATGCTGATCCCAGTATATTAAACTGAGGCATTGCAGTAAGTGTATATGATATTACTATCTTACCTACTATACCACATAATAGGGCATATACAGGTATCATAGGCTTACCCATACCCTGAAGTATACCGTTAAATGTGTATAAAAGACCCAAGAATACACAGGCTGGAGCAAGTGTAAACAGGATAATACCAAGAGTCTGGGCATTTTCCTTAGGGAATAGTAGTCCCATTATAGGCTCTGAAAGTGATGCTAAACCAAAGGCACATGGCAATAAAAGTAAAAGAGTGATCTTAAATGCCAACTTGGCATTGTGTCTTGCATCATCAAACTTCCTTAGGGCATATGACTCTGATATTGCTGGAACCAATGACATACCTATTGCTGTAGTGAATATCATAGGCATTGATATAATCGGTATAGTCATACCTGTCAACTGTCCCAATAATGCATTGGCAGCAACGCCTGTATAACCTGCAACTTCTAGCCTAGATATTACTATGACAGTATCTACAACATTTACAAGAGGCATTACACAGGCTCCTATAGATATAGGTAGTACGACCAATAATATTCTCTTGATTATCAATGATGTAGGCTGCTTGTGATAACCAACACTTGTCTCTATCAAGGCCTTTCTTTCCTTGCTGTCCTTCATATAGATAAATAGCAAGAACAAGAATGATGCAAATGCTCCTATAGTAGCTCCTGATATACCACCCGCTGCACCAAACTTAGGTCCATACTTGGCCATCAACATATAGGCTAGCATAAGTCCCAAGAATACCCTGAATACCTGCTCTATAATCTGTGAACCGGCTATCCTTGTCATCTGTTGGTATCCCTGATAGTAACCCCTATATGCAGACATAGACGGCACTATAAGAAGTGCTGGCGCTATTGCGTGCATAGCATGTATGGCATTAGGATTGTGCTGGACATCTGTAACTATAAATCCTGCTCCAAAGAAGAGAATTACAAATGTAACCAAACCTGTAAGGAACAACATCCAATGTGTTATCTTAAATATTTCATTGGCTCCCTTGTGGTTACCAAGGGCTGCTTGTTCAGAAACCAACTTGGCTATTGCCGTTGGAAAACCTGCCGTAGCAAGTGTTAAGAACAAGGCGTATACAGGGTATGCCGTCTGGTAATAACCCATACCCTCTGCACTTATCAAATACGTTAGGGGTATCCTGAACACTGCCCCCAACAGCTTTATTACAACACCGGCTGCCCCCAATATGAGGGTACCCATAATAAACGAATTCTTTTTATTACTTATTCCCATTTTGTCCTCCATAGTGTTATATATGTTATAACTTATTTTATTCGCTATTTTAACATACTACATTATAGCACAGACACACTTATTAGTACATAACTTCTATTTCAATTATATGTCTACAATTATTTTCAGTGACCCTATTTTAATTCTATTTTTGTATCTACAAGCTGGTCTTTGCCGCTCACTTCTAGAACTATAACACTAGTATTTTTTATATCTTCCCTATAATTTTTACAGAATATATCCTTGTCTAGCTTCATAGGTGCTGTAGATGTCATTTTCCCTATCTCAATATTTCTCCTCTTAAGTATGGCAGTCTTATCCTTCAATGATACTTCAATCTCTGGATCCAGATGGAAGTAAAGTTCATACTTATGGCTAGAATTATCCCTGGCTTGGACCTTATCCTTTATACTTATCTCTGTCATATCTGGATTGTATTTTATCTCCCTAGTAAAGTCAGTATTTTTAGGTCTTTTACTAATACCAACCATCGTGCTAGAATCTCCATCAAGTATTTTGACCTCTCTACCAAGACCACCATAGTTGTTATCAGAATCAACAACAAGAGAATTATGGGCCTTGAAAGTCCTCACATACTTCGAAAGTGGATTAGAATATTCATAACCAAAGGCCCCTACCTCAGTGAATATATTTCCTTTCTTATACAGCCAAAAAGACAGGTCGTCATTGTGATGGTGTACGTCTGTTAGATATCCTCCCCTCATCATCAAAAATGCGTCCTTACTCCTGGCTATATCGTAACCAGCATTCTTAAATGTAAACCTTTTAATTTGGTCACCCTCTTCTTCTTTTTCTGGTCCATAGTAGTCCTCAAGGTTTGGTTTTATCATACCTGTATCACCGACCACTGGCAATAAACCATCAGGAAGTATAATAGACCTTGAATACTTCTTGGACATCTCGAACTTGTTTTTTAGTATTTCATAGTAGTTTGTGTCCGCCCTACTTACCTGTTTTAAAAAGTCACCTAGCTCTTTTAGCATGACAAAATGATATTCTGGGGAATTTTCTATATGGACTCCTTCTTGATCAAAGTGGGTATTGAAATATTCAGCTGCACGTGTGAGAGACAACTTATACATACCCCTGTCACCTATGTAGTCAGCATACCTAAGCACTGCCATATCCTGAAATAGTCCATGGTTATAATTGCCCGCCCAAAAACCTGGAGAAAGCATCTTTGTAGCCATATTGTACATAGACTTATTCAAAAGGTCCTTGTCGCTTGGATTTAGCAGTATATTGGCTACAGAGTAAAATCTAAGATAATAATCCAAGCGTCTGGCAGTTGTCTCATCATGCCACATTATATCATCGTAGGTATTGGCCTGTTCCTTTTCGAATATCCTTATTAATTCCATTCCCTTTTCTAAATAAGACCTATTGCCACTTTCTTCAAAGGCATTTACTAGGTCATTTAGGTAAAAGAAGCCATACAACTGCCTTCTTGAACTCCTAGATTCAGACTTCAAGGGACTAAAACTCCCCTTAAAATCTATAGGATTGTCCATGCTTCCCTCTCTAGGAAGCTTATTAGAAAGAAGCATATCAGCACTCTTAACATAGTCTTTAGAATATATCCATTTGTTTATAGATTTATTTCTAAACTTGGATGCTATCCTACCACCAAGACAAGTGATGCTTGAATACTTGTCAGAATTTATATATGTTCTAGGGTTGTTATCATATAGGACCAAGTTGGCCTCGTTGTTAGCAGCGTAAGGTACACCTGACAAGGCATCGGCAAAATCCTCCCCTGTAGTAATAACAAGGTTCTTAGGATTGTCGAACAATCTTGTATTTATTGTATATGATGTATCATATCTGTTAAAGCCAGCATATCTTTGGGAATTTGTATACATATTGTCCAACTCTTTAGGCAGGTACCTAGTACCACCGATTAAAATCGGTTCATTGACATTTAAGTCTGATAGGTATTTTTTATTGTCTTGATCAAGAGTGGATGGAACCAGTACAATCGGGGCCTTAGTCTTATAGGCGTATACTCCACCACTTATCGAGTCTGCAAAGTTATCACCACTTACAAAAACAACCTTATTATAATATGTCTTGCCATATATTTCTTTTATAACTTCTTGATTGGTCAAATACCTATTAGAGCCTGAGATTCTTGATACCCTATACTTGTCTTCTTCCAATTTTTTGTATATCTTATCTGATATAGAGCTAGATCCTCCTATCAAAATTACGTTTTTAACATCCAACCTATTTAGTTCACTTGCCAACTCACCCTCAAGTTCCTTACCTGCTGTCAAAAGTATAGGACCTCCACGTTTTGCTGATACAGGTATAGCAGAGATCGAGTCTGCATATACAAAACCATTTACCACTACAGCTGTCTCACTTCCATATGGATAAGTTTTTTTAGATACTTCTACAGACGTATTTATCCTGTCTTTTCCCATAAGTGTTGAGTAGGCAGAATTGGTCTTTATATTTTTATTTTCTAATAGAGGCTCTGTTTCAAAATTGAATCCGTCAACCTCACTACTTTTTGTACTTAAAGATCCCACATTATCGCTTACATCCACATTATCTATATCATCAGCAAATACACTTGTAGCCATAGAAACTACCATGGATGCAGCAAGCATACTGTTAATTAACTTATTCATAAATCCCCCTTAAAATATTTTAATAATATCTATTCTATATATTCGATGATAGGCTTTTCATACTTACCAGTAAGAAATGTCAGGCCTATTACCTCTTTAGCCCCAGACAACTTGAGTACCTTAGCTATCTCATTTAGCGTTGACCCTGTCGTAAATATATCATCTACTACAGCTACAACCCTGTCTTCTAAGTACTTTGTATAGTCATCTTGAACCTTGAACACACCCCTCAATTCTCTTTTTCTATCATCTGCATTTAGGCCATGTAGCTTTCTGGTATCCCTTGTTCTATCTATCATATCCAAGCATTCAATATCAAAGTTTTTCCCCAACCTTTTGGCTATTTCACCGGCTTGATTAAATCCCCTATCCTTACTGCGCTTTTTGCTCATTGGAACGTATGTTATATAGTCAATTGAAGCTATAACATCTGGATAGATTTCCTTTAACATATCTGTCATTATATCGGATATGTTATTAGCCAAGAAAGTCTTTGAGTTGTATTTTAAGTCGAATACAAGGTGTTTTGACTTATCCTCGTATTCCAAAAATGATATATTCCTGTCGTATATTGTAGACTTATTCCTGCAATAATCACAGTCCAATATATCATTATCATTCTTAAGGCTTGTATTTATAATTGGCTTGCCACACTTAGGACAAGCATTTATAATAAAAACCATCTGGTCATAACAAGACTTGCATACCGAGTACTTGTTAGACCTACTTATGGGCATCTTACAAAATACACACGACAGATTTTGAGGATATATAATATCCAAAATAAGTCTAATAAAATTTTTCTTATCGTCTTTTTTGTAAGCTGTATTTTCTAAATCAATCTTCTTCATATCAAAACTACTCCATCAAATCTTCATAATAATTATTCCAAAGCTTCATGATTTTATAGTCAAGATTAGAAAATCTTTCATTGTTTTTATTGTTTTTTATCATATGGTCTAGGTATTTTTTCATACCTACAATTACTACAAGTTTTTTTGCCCTTGTAACAGCAGTATATATAAGATTTCTAGAAAGTAGCATAGATGGTCCCCATGTCATCGGTATTATAACCACTGGAAACTCACTCCCCTGACTCTTGTGGACAGTCGTACAAAAACAATGCTCTATCTCGTCTAGCTCGTCATACTTATACTTGTATATCTTGTACTCGTCAAATATTATATAAATCTGCTTGGCCTGCTTGTCTATATGGTAGATGTAACCAATATCTCCATTGTATATGCCTTCACCGGAGTCAGTAGTGGCCTCGTCCTCCCACTTCTTTTGGTAGTTGTTCTTGACCTGCATTACCTTGTCTCCAACCCTAAAAGTCCTCTTCATAAGTTCAACCTCAAGCCTGTCAGACCTGTATGGATTTAGACTTGACTGAAGGATCGTATTTAGGTTGTTTACACCAGCTGTCCCCTTTCTCATAGGAGAAAGAACCTGCATATCCTTGATTGAATCTGCCTTGTAGAACTTCTCCAGTCTTCCACCGAGTAAGGACCTTATCTGGTCACATATTTCTTCATCTGTATCTGCGTTTATAAAATAAAAGTCTCCACCCTTCCTATTGGCAATTATATCTTGACCTGAGTTGATCCTGTGGGCATTGACTATGATGTCACTCTCCTGGGCCTGTCTAAATATCTCCGTAAGCTTGATTGTTGTAACTACACCCGAATTTATTATATCAGATAATACGTTACCCGCTCCTACAGATGGCAACTGGTCCACATCCCCTACTAGAATAAGTCTTGTTTTGGCTGACATTGCCTTGAGTAGGTTGTCCATCAAGAATATATCTATCATGGATGCTTCATCCACTATTATTACATCGGCATCTATAGGTTCTTCATCATTCTTGACAAATATGACCCTATCATCCGCATCAAAGGCCATTTCAAGTAACCTATGTATAGTCTTGGATTCTTCTCCTGTGGTCTCAGTCATCCTCTTGGCTGCTCTACCAGTAGGCGCTGCTAATACAACCCTGTTTTTATTTTTCTTGAACATATTTATAATAGTGTTGATTGTAGTAGTCTTACCGGTACCCGGTCCACCAGTTAGGACCATGACACCATTTTCAAAAGCAGCCCTTACAGCCTGGGTCTGGGCACTTGCCAAGAATATGCCATTGTCTTCCTGAAAGTCTTCAAGTTCCTCGTCTAGGTCTATTTTTAGGTCCTTTCTAGGATTGGCAACCAGTTCCAAAATCTTGGTACTAACATCCTGTTCTGCCTTGTGGTACCTTGCTAGGTACACCATATTTTCATCGCCATACTTTTCAACTACTATCTTCCTACTTATGATCAAGTCATACTCTGAGACTTCTATTTTCTCAAGTTCTATATCAAGTAACCTTTGAGCCTCCTTCAAGAGTATTGTCTCTGGCAAAAATGTATGGCCATTATTTATAGAATTTTTTAGAATATGGATTATACCCTGCTCTATCCTGTAGCTGGAATCCTTGGCTAGACCATTACCACTAGCTATCCCATCGGCTATACTAAAGCCTATACCAACAATATCATCTATTAGTTGGTAGGGATTTTCTCTAACTACATCTATGGAAGTTTCACCATATTTTTTGTATATCTTCATACTCATTTTTGGAGTTATGCCGAATGGGGATAACTGTATAATTACATTTTTAACACCCATATTTTCCCTGTAAGATTCTACTAAGGGTTTTAACTTCTTGGGGCCTATGCCCTCTATCTTAAGAAGATCCTCTGGGCTATTTTGTATTACCTCAAGACTCCTAACACCAAACTTGTCCACTATACGTTTGGCCATTTTCTGACCTACCCCTGTGATGACACCTGATGACAAAAACGACAGGATACCACTTACAGTAGTTGGTATTACAAGCTGATATGAATTGACTCTTAACTGTCTTCCGTAAGTCTCGTGAACAGTCCACTCACCTTCAGCTTCAATATTCTCTCCGGTAGAAAGACCTGGCAAATAACCTACTATAGTCTCAATAGATTCTTCAATTTTCATCCTAGCTATAACATAACCATTATCACCTGCAAAAACTATATCACTAACAGTACCTTCTAATTTTGCCATGATCTCACCTCCAATCTTTTAACTCACTATTAATATTATAGCCTATTTTTGTGAAAAAAGGGCCACATATTAATTATCAAATTTTTTCAGTATATTCACCTTTTTTAACAATGTTTTTGGTAAAGTTTATTCAATTATACATAATTAATATAAGTTTTATAAGTAAAGTTAAGGATAAATCAGGATGACCCTTGAAATTTGTGACATTATTGTTGTTTAATTATTCTCTTATAAGTGATATAATATAGACAAACTTAAAAGGAGGTATTCTGAAATGAGTAAGAACAAATATTTTACGTCAATCAGTATCGGTGTTGCCACAGTTTGGTTTTCTACCCACTGCGGGGCAGGATTTGCTTCTGGTACACAGGAGTTACAATACTTTGCCAACCATGGATGGTTTGGAGTTTTCATGCCTATAATCACTTTTGCAATTATTGCTTTCACTTATTATATAGGACTAGAAACTGCAAGGCAAACAGACAAGTGGGGTTATGACTTGTGGTCTAAAGAAGCATTCGGTTCAGCATCAAAGCTTTTGACACCTGCTATGGACTTCTCTATTATAATAACTACTATAGCTGCTACAGCCGCTACTATAGCTACAGGAGGTCTGCTTGGTAACCAGTACCTAGGACTACCAGTAGCCGTTGGATCAATAGCAATGTTTATAATAGTAACTATACTTTGTATATTTGGAGAGAACCTAGTAAGAAAAAATGCCATGATAATGACAAGTGCTATTCTAGTAATCATCTCTATAGTGTTGGTTGCAGGACTTATAAAATTTGCTCCAGATATAGCAAGATTATTTAGGGAAGGATATGTAAATCCAAACTCAGCTAAGTGGTCTATCTCAGGAAGCGCTGACACAGTACCAGGAAATATAGGTAACTCACTACTATGGGGACTTACTTATGCTGGATTCCAGATCAGTGCCATAGGTGGTATAGCAGCATCATTCAAGGGTGGTAGCTTCAAGCAAGAAGCTAAGGGTGCCATGATAATGGGTGCGGTAATCAACATACTTATGCTAGTTGGTATATGCCTATTAATATTCTCACAGATGCCACACATCTACCTAGACGAAGCTACTAGAAAGCTTCCAACAGTGTTTATAGTAAACCAGCTAAACATACCAGTGCTTGCAGTACTTTACCCAATACTACTATTCCTAGCTCTTATAACAACAGCAGTAGGATTTATATTCGGTATGGTACAGAGACTTGACCCATATGTGCTAAAGAATATGGATTCAAAGCCTGTTCTAAGAAAGGCTATTATAAGTTTCGTATGCTTGCTAGTGTGCTACGCAGTATCTAAGCTAGGACTTATGTGGGTTGTACAGGTTGCCTACAAGTACCTAGGAATATTCAACTGGGCATTTATAATATTACCATTATGGATACTAGGATATAAGAATATAAAGAAAAGAGACAAAGGCGAGAAATTAGAAGCATAATTTATTTGGAGGCAGTAGTTTTCTACTGTCTCTTTCCTTATTCCGACTCTTTCCACAAGACAGGTTGATTCCAAAAAATTTTTAAAGATTAACTCTATAGCAAAAAATAGGCAGTTTGTAGATTCTATAATCATAAAATAGAATTTACAAATATCAAAGCGAAAACGAACGACGGAAAGCGGACCGGCGCTTCGCGCATAGAGCTTTCAGTGAGTTAAGCTTATGATATTTCAAATTCTATGAATAGATTACAAATCTACAACTGCCTATTATGCATTCAATTTAGTCTATCTTATAAATATTTTTTCAGGATATCAACCTTGTCTGTCTTTTCCCATGGGATGTCGATATCTGTTCTTCCAAAGTGTCCATATGCTGCTGTCTGCTTATAGATTGGTCTTCTAAGATCTAGGTTCTTTATTATTGCTCCTGGTCTTAGGTCGAAGTTTTCTTTAACTATCTCAACTAGCTTTTCATTGTCTAGTCTTCCAGTTCCAAAAGTATCTACAAATATAGATAGTGGTCTAGCAACACCTATGGCATAGGCTAATTCTATTTCACACTTGTCTGCAAGGCCTGCTGCTACTATGTTCTTGGCAACGTATCTTGCTGCATAACAAGCTGACCTGTCAACCTTTGTAGGGTCTTTTCCTGAGAATGCTCCACCGCCGTGTCTTGAGTATCCACCATATGTATCTATGATAATCTTTCTGCCTGTAAGACCTGTATCTCCGTGTGGTCCTCCTACAACAAATCTTCCTGTTGGGTTGATGTAGTATAGTGTTTCATCATCTAATAATTCTGCTGGTATTGTAGTCTTTATTACCTTTTCTATTAGGTCAGTTCTTATCTGGTCGTTAGTAGTTTCTGGATCATGCTGTGAAGATATAAGTACTGTATGCACTCTCACTGGCTTGTCATCTTCGTATTCTACTGTTACCTGAGTCTTACCATCTGGTCTTAGGTAGGCAAGCTCTCCTGACTTTCTTACTTCTGTTAACTTTCTAGATAGCTTGTGGGCTAAAGATATTGGAAGTGGCATCAATTCTGGTGTTTCATTACAAGCGAAACCAAACATGATTCCCTGGTCTCCTGCTCCAACCTTTTCTATCTCATCTTCTACCTTTTCACCTTCTTTTGATTCCAGTCCTTCGTCAACACCCATAGCTATATCATTTGACTGTTCGTCTATAGCTGTTATTACTGCACAGTTTTCAGCGTCGAATCCGAATTTTCCTCTAACGTATCCTATTCCTTCTACTGTCTCTCTTACTATCTTTGGAATATCCACATATGCATTTGTAGATATTTCTCCTGCTACTAATATTAATCCTGTTGTAGCTGTTGTCTCACAAGCTACTCTTGATGTTGGATCCTTTTCAATAAGGGCATCAAGTATCGCATCTGACACCTGGTCACAAAGTTTGTCAGGATGTCCTTCTGTTACTGATTCTGATGTAAATAAATGTCTTGCCATTAACTTTTCCTTTCTAAAATACAATTACTCTGGTGCCTTATTCCTATATAAGAAAAAAATAAACCTCTCCATGAAAAATGAAGAGGCTTTAATTTCAATAATTATAGCAAACCTCATCTTTCAAGATAAAAATCTTGTAGGATTTAGCACCGTAAATTCTCCGGTTGCTGGGCTTCATAGGGCCTGTCCCTCTGCCACTCTTGATAAGGTGATATGCCAACTCACATTAGCATATCAGTTATTCTAGTTACTAAAATATATTAACACTTGTTTAGTGTGATGTCAACATATTTTTGTATTTAATTTTTAACTTGTCACTTGTAAAAGTAACTTCCACCCTCGTGTGGAATTTACCTTTTCAATTCACCTTAATTTTTAGCCAGCTTATTCTTAAGCTTTTTAATTCCATTTTTAGACTCCTTGAATAGGTAGTCAATTTCATCTACCTTTAGCAACTTAACAACCAAAAGGTATACCAATGTAGATATTGCAGCTGCTATGATCAGACCTACAAAGTTTACAAGGCCTCCACTTCCTGCCATACCTACTATAAAGTCATATACTAACTTGGCTATAAGAGCCATGATTATAGACCCTACAAAGACCTTTGCAATACATGACATGACTTCTTTTTCACCGTAGTCTCCAATAGATTTTTTCAGTGAATTCATAAGCATTATCATAGATATTATATATGATAGACTAGTCGCTAGGGCAAGTCCTCCATTTTGCATAGGCTTTACCAAGGCTATACTAAGGCCTATATTGAGCAGGACTGATATAGTAGAGTTTACCATAGGTGTCTTTGTATCTCCTATAGAGTAGAAAACCTTCATCACAACGGTCCTCATTGCTAGGCCTATCATGCCAACTAAGTAGAATATAAAGGCGTTTGTAGTAAGATTGGCTGCCCTCATATCAAAGGCCCCCCTCATAAATAGGGCCATTATTATAGGTTTTGCCAAGACTATACACAAAAATGTAATAGGTATAATCATTATATAGACTATATTTACAGATCTCTTTATAAGGTTATTAAATCCTGTCTTGTCCTTGTCAAATGACATCTTAGACAACTGCGGAAATATTACTATACTTATAGCTGTTATAAATATACCTATAAAAAATCCCATCAGCTTGTTGGAATAGTTAAGTGATGACATGGATCCTACAACTAGTGTAGATGCCAGGGTCTTGTCAACTGCCCTATTAATCTGTGACACTGATGTAGATACCAATACAGGGGCTACCAAAAATAACATATCCAGCACATACTTGTCTTTAAAATCCATTACTGGCATAGGCTTATAACCTAGCTTAAAGGATTTCGGTAACTGGATTATATACTGGGAAAACAGGGCCAAACTTGCCCCAATCGGTAGTATATATATATTGTTTGTGTATATACTTATAACTATAGATAGGATTGCTATTACATTATAGGGTATGCCAGTTATTCCCGATATAAGAAAATCATCCTTGTTCTGGAGGAATGAACTGACTACAGAGCTCATGCCTGAGAATATATAACCTGCTAGCATAATCCTTGTAAACTTGACTGTTTCATTAAATGTTTCGCCCTTGAACCCATATGCAAATACTTTTACAATAGGCTCCATGAATATAAAGGCCACTACAGATATTAAAAATCCAACTAGCAAGGTCAAGTTCAAAACATTGTTGGTAAATACGTTGGCTCTCTCTTCTCCTTTTTCCTCAACCACCCTGTTATACATAGGTATATAAGTTGTAGCTAGGGATGCTGCCAAAAGAGAAAATAGTATCTTGGGTATGTCATAGGCAGAGAAATATATATCACTATACATGGATGCTCCGTAGTAATAGCTCATTACCTGCTCTCTGAAAAATCCCACAAATTTTGACAATAGGGTCAGACTCATCAAGAGGACGACATTTTTTACAACCTTATTACTCTTCATTATTAAATTCTCCTCTTTACTGATTCCTTTTTATTTTCATATAATTTCTCATTATCTCTAGGTCAATACTGGCTATATGGTCCCAACCATATTCCAATCTTGTCCTCTCCTTTAAAGCTTCCTTATCCCAGCCCCTATTGATAGAGTCTAGGATTTTTTCAGCATATCTCTTTTCAAAATTTTCACCCTCTTGGACTATATAGTCAGGGTTTCCTATTGCTTCAGGTATGCCTCCAGAGCCAGATCCTATAGCAAGGACCCCTAGGGAGTTGGCCTCTACTATTACGCTTCCAAAGCCCTCTCTTCTAGATGGCAATACCATTATATCCATAAGGTTGAGGTGTTCATTTACCTCTTCTATTGATACGTTGCCAGTGAATATGACATCTAGTCCAGCCTCCTTGACTTGGGACTCGACAAGGTCTCTCATGTCTCCATCGCCCACAAGTAGGTATTTGCATTTTTTGACTGAGTCTACACCTGAGAATATCTCAGCCAACTTATCAGAACGCTTAACCTCTGTAAGGCTGCCTACATATCCTATCACTGTATCTGTAGGCTCTATTCCAAGTTCTCTTCTTAACTGGTTTTTTCTAGTCTCCCCAATATCAAAGAACTTATCAAAATTGACACCGTTCTTAGTCAGACTATAGTTGTCCTTCTTCCAGCCTAGCTTATTGGCAGTCTTTCTTAGGACGTCACTTACAAAGAAGTTATTGGCTGCATTATTTAGGACATCTAAAACCTTCTTTTTTACATTTGAGTCCCTGAATGGATTTGTATGTATATCACTGCCATAGTACTGGACAAAGTAAGGCTTATCAAACTTTTTACCTATATGATAGGCAAGCCTACCATGAGGATAGCCCCACTGGGCAACCACTATGTCGCACGCTTCTATTTCTTTTCTATGAGCTTCAATAAATGGCTCATATTTTTTGTAATCGTCATCTTGCTTTTCTATTTTTCTTGCAAACAGGTCTACTTTTAGATAATCTTTTTTATATACTCTTCCATCAATTTCAAAAGAAGGGCCATTATTTACAAATATTTTTTTCTTTTTTATCTTTTTCAAAAATTTGGATATACCGACATCATAAAATTGGACGGAGTAAACATTTAGTACGTCTTCTTTACCTATTAAGTTTTCTAGGGCAAGAAGCTTTTCGTGATTAGCAGTAAACAAACCCTTTATATTATTTTCATTCATATTAACTAGGTAAAAAATATTCATCTAAAATGTACCTCTTTCTATTATGTCTACTATTCTTTGACTGGCCCTTCCATCTCCATAAGGATTTTGAGCTTGGGCCATTTTATTGTATAGGTCTTTGTCATCCAAGAGCTTCTTAGCCCATTTCACTATCTTTTCCCTGTCTGTTCCGACTAGTAGCAGGGTTCCAGCTTCAAGACCTTCTTTCCTTTCCGTTTCATCCCTCAGGACAAGGACCGGCTTGTCCATAGATGGGGCTTCTTCCTGGATACCACCACTGTCTGTCATCACCATATAGGACCTGTTGATAAGGTTGTGGAAGCTAACGACATCTAGGGGCTCTATTAGCCTTACCCTGTCACAGCCCTCAAACTCCCTGTTGGCTAGGTCTATAATTCTTGGGTTTTTGTGGACTGGATATATTACCTTTATATCATCATAGCTTGCAAGCAAGTCCTTTATAGCGGCAAATATCCTCTCCATAGGTTGTCCAAGATTTTCTCTCCTGTGGGCTGTAAGTAAAATCAACCTATCATGGCCCAGCCAATCAATATAAGGATCCTTGTAGGTCTCACTAAGTGTATACTTTAGGGTGTCTATAGCTGTGTTACCGGTGACAAATATAGATTTTTCATCCTTGCCCTCTCTTAGGAGGTTGTCCCTAGTCATATTTGTTGGACAAAAATTAAAGTCAGCCACTAGTCCCACCATCTGCCTATTTATCTCTTCTGGATATGGTGAGTACTTGTTGTAGGTCCTAAGTCCAGCTTCAACATGGGCTATCTTGACCTGGTTATAAAAGGCTGCTAGGGCAGCTGTAAATGTTGTAGTCGTATCACCATGGACCATCATGCAGTCCGGTTTTTCAAGCTCTATAATTTCATTTATTTTTGACAAAACAGATGATGTAATATAGGCTAGGGTTTGAGATTTCTTCATTATGTCTAGGTCGTAATCTGGTACTATATCAAATACATCCAGCACCTGGTCTAGCATCTGCCTGTGCTGGGCTGTAACGCAGACAATAGTTTTTATTCCCTTTCTACTTTTAAGTTCTTTAACAATTGGTGCCATTTTTATGGCTTCTGGCCTAGTACCAAATACCAGCATAACTTTCTTCATACACTCACCCCCTTATAGCTTGTAAGTTGGATACTTTCTTATAATATTCTTTGTATCAAAAATAATCTTACCCTCTAATTTATCTTCATTGACTGACAATTGCTTATGGTCAACCATTACTAGTACAAGGTCAATTCCACCTAAAAATTCATCAAATCCCTCTACCATGCCCTCATATCTTGAAGGTTCTACCATAGGATCGTATATTTTTATCAAAGATCTTTCATCATCATCTAGCAGGTTTAAAAACTGAAGGCTAGGTGATTCCCTTGTATCATCTACATTTGGCTTATAAGTTATTCCATAGATGCCTACCCTAGACATATCTTCTATAGAATTATCTTTCATTATGTCCCTTAACCTATCAAGTACAAAGGTCGGCATTGAATCATTGACCTTTCTCGCAGTGCCAATCAACCTAGCAAGTTCTGGGTAGTCTCCAACCAAAAACCAAGGATCAACGGATATACAATGTCCTCCAACACCAGGTCCCGGAGTAAGTATATTGACCCTAGGATGCTTGTTGGCTATCTTTATTATCTCATAGACATCCATATGGTCCTGTCTACATATCTTGGCAAGTTCATTGGCAAAGGCTATATTTATGTCCCTGTATGTATTTTCTACTACCTTGGACATCTCTGCTGTCTTTATATCTGTAAGTACAATATCTCCCTTGCAAAAAGAACCGTATATACTCTTTACCTTCTCAGCAACTTCTGGCTTATCCGCTCCTATAGTCCTAGAATTATTCACCAATTCCTTAATCATACTACCAGGTAGTATCCTCTCTGGTGCATGGACTAAGTCTATTGACTTATTTGATTCTTCAACTATAGGTCTTACTATTCTATCTATAGTACCAGGCGAAATAGTTGACTCTACAACCAGTATAGCCCCATCACTAGCTACTTCTACTACACTTTTAGTAGCACAGATCAAGTAGGCAGGGTCTATCTTCTTGCTTGACCCATCGTATGGTGTTGGTACTGCAATGATATATACATCAGCATCAACATATTCTGTTGTAAATCTTATCTTATTTTCTATAGCCTTTTTTAGTAGGTCTTCTAGTCCGTCTTCCTTGAATGTTACATTCTGGCTTTTTAGGTTATTTACTATATTCTGATTTAAATCTGTTCCTACAACTTCAAGGCCCTTAGATGCCAACATCAAAGATGTTGGTAGGCCTATATAACCCAAGCCCACTACATTTATCATATTAGTCCCTTTCCAAATCTGAATACACATCAATGAGCCTTTTTTTCATAGTCTCCCAAGAGTAATTTTCGTAGACTCCCTGCATATTCTCAACCTTTTTATCTATTATAGACCTATCTTTTTCTAATTTATAAAGTAGGTCCCTAAATTCATTTTTATCATAGTCTATCACAAAACCGATATCGTACCTCTCAACTATTTTGTCCATAGAAGTACCCCTGGCAACAACTATCGGCTTTTTGAGTAACATAGCCTCATAGATCTTATTGGCAGCTGAATATTTATGGTTCATTATTTGAGGATTATATACTGCAAACATAAGGTCTGACTTGCTGTATATATCAAATGTATCCTCGTAATCCACCTTACCCATATACTTGATATTATCTGTCTTGTCAGCTCTTTCTTTAACAAAATCAACAAGGTCTCCACCACCGGCAAGTATCATCTGGCTATCCTTCATATCCATCATACAATCCACAGCCTGATCTATGAATCTTCTCTTAGACAGGACTCCTATGTAGGCTAGTGTCAGCTTGTGGTCAGGATCCATCGACTGATCTATATAGCTACTAACATCAAAGTCTATACTAGGAGTGTTGTGAACAACTGTTAGCTTTCTTGGTCTTGCCCCAGCTATCTGATCTTTTCTCTCCTCAGTACATATTATAGTATTGTCTGCATAGTTTATTATAGAATACTCCATAGACCTTATAATAAATTTTAGGGGTCCTGGTATCTTTGCCCTTGAGTCCACATAAAAATCTGCTATATGGTAAACTAGATGCTTATTGTATGATTTTGCTATTTTTTTGGCCACAAGACCTGTATCTAGGTCAAAGGCGTGGATAGCATCAAACTTGTCTACATTGCCTTTCATCCACGACTTAAGGCTATCCATATAAGATTTTAGGGTAGTGAAATTTTTCATACCCCTCTCTGTCTTGCCTGATAATTGTAACTCATAGTTGTCTATTTCTAAATTATTTATCTTGATTGTCTTTTTGATGTAGCCTTTTAAAGACTCATCACATGCCCTGTTACGAGACAGGACTACCACGCTATGACCTGCTGATGTCAGGGCTTCCAAGACCCTACGTATATTGGCATTAGTAGGTGCGTCCGAGTTTCTCGCTATTAATACTCTCATTTATCCAACTCCTATAAAAAATGCCTCCCACAATCTATACAAATGTAAGAGGCATAAATAAATTCATTATACAGTTCCTGCTATCTCTAGTAGCTCTACTGATCCAAGGGCTATACCTGTACCTAATGCCACACAACTGATTGGGTCTTTTGCTAGTCTAACTCTAAGACCTGTTAGTTCTGATATTTTTCTATCCATTCCATAAAGTAAAGATCCGCCACCTGTCAGCATTATTCCATTCTCTGCTATATCAGAAGCCAGCTCTGGTGGAGTATCCTGCAATACCTTTGTAACTAAGTTAGTTATCTGGTTTACGCTGCCACTCATAGCATCCATTATTTCTATTGAGCTCACAGTAATTGCCTTTGGAAGACCATTAGTAAGATCTCTACCTGTTATCTTGATAAATCTCTCTTCCTGCCTTCTATAAGCACAACCTATGTCTTTCTTGATTTTCTCAGCTGTTCTCTCTCCTATAATAACATTATAGTTTCTCTTTATATATCTGATGATATCTTCATCGAACCTATTTCCGCCAGTCTTGATTGACTTGGAAATTACTGTTCCACCTAAAGAAATTACAGCAACATCAGATGTTCCACCACCTATATCTACTACAAGGTGACCACCTGGCTTTGTTATATCTATTCCTGCACCGATAGCAGCGGCAACCGGCTCTTCTATTAGAAGGACTTCTCTTGCACCTGCCTGCTTGGTAGCATCCTCTACTGCTTTTCTTTCTACATCTGTAATATCTGAAGGTATAGATACCATGATCCTAGGCATGACAATCTTTCCCATACCTTTTTTTTCTCCTAGCATAGAAATAAAACCCTTTAGCATTCTTTCAGCATTGTCATAATCTGATACCACACCATTCATCATAGGCTTTATAGTTTCTATATCTTTTGGTGTTCTACCTATCATCTTATAGGCTTCATTACCTACTGCTATCACTTCATCTATTCTATTATCGACTGCTACCACTGATGGCTCACTTAGAACAATACCCTTATCGTCCACTACTATCAATACGTTAGCTGTGCCTAAATCTATTCCTATATCCATTCCAGCCATAATAAAACCTCCACATCTATTAAAATAGGACTATTTCTAGTCTTCTACTATTTCTACATTACCGCCAAGCTGTCTAAACTTCTTGTCAATATCTACATAACCCCTCTGTATGTGGTATATTTCTCCAATATTAGTAATACCATCTGCTATTAGACCACAAAGGATAAGGGCTGCTCCAGCTCTCAAGTCAGTTGCTGTCACATCAGCTCCAACTAGAGATTTGACTCCGTTTACTACAGCACTTCTACCATCAATCTTAATGTTGGCACCCATTCTATTAAATTCATTTACATGCATAAACCTGTTTTCAAATACAGTCTCTATAACCACACCAGTTCCCTGGGCTACTGTAAGCATAGCCATAAACTGGGCCTGTACATCCGTTGGGAATCCAGGATGTGGTAGAGTCTTGATATCTATTGGTTTTATAGATTCCGGTCCAACAACTCTGATTGTATTTTCACCTTCTATAACCTGAGCACCAGCTTCTGTAAGCTTGGCTATTACTGGTTTAAGGTGGTCTATTATTACATTTTCTATAGTTACATCACCCTTAGTCATAGCAGCTGCCACCATATAAGTAGAAGCCTCTATTCTATCAGGTATTATTGTATGTTCAGCACCATGAAGTGACTTTACACCCTTTATCTTTATTGTATTAGTACCTGCTCCTCTTACAGATGCACCCATTTCATTAAGGAAGTTGGCAAGGTCTACTATTTCTGGTTCCTCTGCCGCATTCTCTATTATAGTCACACCATCAGCAAGTACTGCTGTCATCATTATATTCTGTGTAGCTCCAACTGATGGGAAATCTAGGTATAGTTTATTACCCTTCAAAACCTCAGTCTTGGCTTCAACAAAACCATGATCCATATTTATGTTAGCCCCAAGAGCTTTAAAGCCCTTTAAGTGTAGGTCTATAGGTCTTGTACCTATAGCACAACCACCTGGCATAGATATCTTTGTATGGTTAAATCTAGCAAGAAGTGGACCCATCACCAAAAAAGATGCTCTCATCTTCTTAACCAAATCATATGGTGCCTCGTATGTTATTATATTTGTAGAGTCAACTGTTAAAACTCCATCCCTATAATCAACCTTTGCACCTAAGTGTCTTAGTAAGTCTGAAATTACATGAACGTCCCTAAGGTTAGGTACACTCTTAAGTACGCATATATCATTGGCTAGTAATGTCGCTGCTATAATTGGCAATACCGCATTTTTAGCCCCATCTATCTTTACATTACCCTTTAATGGGTCACTCTTTCTAACTCTAATCCTCGGCATATTTACTCTCCTAAATCTAAAATAATATAATAATCTCTGCTAACAATTAGCACTATGTTTATCGCCATTTAAAAACCCACCAGATAGATGAAAGGCTTGTAAATGATTACAAACCCGCTAGAAAGGAGTATAGTACCCCCTTCTTTGCGCATTCTTATATAATTATATCAAATCTTGGACTTATTAACAAGAATAAGTATCTATTTTCTTTTAACAGCCTATCTTTTCTTTGATAATAGCTGCAAGCCCAAGTGCTAGCTCGTGGATATGGTCTTGGTCTTTTCCTTCCAACATTACCCTCACTAGTGGTTCTGTTCCTGATGGTCTGATTAAGACCCTACCCTTGCCGTCCATTTCCTTTTCAATTCTTACTATTTCGTCAGCAATTTCCTTAAAATCCATATATGAATTCTTAAACTCATTTTTTACTTTGACATTTTCTAGTACCTGTGGATACTGGTCCATAACAGATGCAAGTTCTGACATAGCCTTCTTTTCTTCAACCATTATCTGTGTTAGGACAAGGGATGACATTGTACCATCACCAGTTGTATTGTAGTCTAGGAATACCAGGTGGCCTGACTGCTCTCCACCAAGAACATAGCCTGATTTTTGCATTTCTTCTAGGACATACCTATCTCCTACAGCTGTTGTTGCAAGATTTATGCCATGTTCCTTGGCTGCTATTGTAAGGCCTATATTGCTCATTACAGTTACAACTAGGGTATCCTTAACTAATTTACCCTTTTTCTTCATATCTATAGCACCTAAAACCATAATCTTGTCTCCATCGACCAAGTTGCCCTTTTCGTCTACTGCTATTAGTCTATCTGCATCACCATCATAAGCAAGACCTATATCAGCACCAACTTCAATTACTTTCTTTTGTAGACCTTCTGGATGGGTAGAGCCACACTTGTCATTTATATTAGTTCCATCTGGCTGGGCATTTATAGCTATGACCTCTGCACCTAACTCTTCAAAGACCATAGGAGCGACCCTATATGCTGCACCATTTGCACAATCAAGTACGCACTTTACACCTTCAAGACTGACATCTATCTTAGACTTTAGATAGTCCGCATAGTGGCGAATTGCCTCATGGTCAAATATTTTTCTACCGACCATGTCTCCTGTAGGATTTACATCTATCAAGTCCATATTGTCTATGTATTTTTCGATTTCAAGCTCAATTGAGTCATCCAACTTAAATCCGCTTTTGTTGAAGAATTTTATTCCGTTGTACTCAACTGGATTATGAGACGCAGATATAACAACTCCACAATCTGCCTCATACTTACGAGTAAGGTATGCCACACCTGGTGTAGGTATTATTCCAACTGTAATTACGTCACAACCAACTGACATCAGACCAGATATCAAGGCTGCTTCCAACATATCTCCAGATATTCTAGTATCTCTACCAACTACTACCTTTACTTTTTCCTTATTTTCAGCTAGCACATAGCCTCCAGCCCTTCCAAGCTTAAAAGCCATAGAAGGTGACAATTCCGTGTTGGCTATACCCCTAACACCATCTGTACCAAAATATTTTCTCATCTATATATCTCTCCTCATATTTATATTTAAAGTTTCACTATTATTCTATCACAAAAACTGAACTAATTATCATAATTTAGCCTTTTTGTCATAATTTATTATAATATATTTTCAAAAAAACGGGCCGCCACTGGCAATTGTGGCGACCCATCAAAGGTAATATATTGTATATTGGAATTAGTTTTTCTTCTGATCCATAACAGCGTCATAACCTGCCTGAAGGGCCTGTCTATTTACTGGTATGAATTTTTCTTTTCTCTTTCCGAAAACCTTCTTGAATGCTTCAAGAACTGATTCTATATCAACACTGCTATCAACAGCTAGGAAAGCTCCAAGCATTACCATGTTGGCAAACTTTGATCCACCTAGTTCATTTGATAATTCGTTAGCGTTTATATAGTAAGCTTCTATATCGTCTCTTTCACATTTTTCATGTACTAGAGAACTATTTATAAGAATTGTTCCTCCTGGAACAACATCTCCTTCAAACTTAGTAAGCGATGGTGAGTTCATTATTACAGCTGCAGTTGCATCATCTGTAATGATTGGTGAACCAACTGGTTCATCAGATATAGTAACAGCACAGTTAGCTGTACCACCACGCATTTCAGGACCATAAGATGGTAACCAAGAAACTTCTTTATTTTCAAGCATTCCTGCGTATGTCATTAGCTGACCCATAGACATTACACCCTGTCCACCGAATCCTGCACAAATAACTCTAGATGTACTCATTTATTTGTCCTCCTTTTCTGCTTCAGCTCTTTCTGCTAGTGCAGCTTCTATATCTATATCTCTGAAGTTCTGCACTGGATAGTAAGGAATCATGTTGTCTCTTAACCACTGAAGTGCATCTACTGGAGTCTTACCCCAGTTAGTTGGGCAAGTAGATAATACTTCTACTAGTGAGAAACCAAGACCTGCCTTCTGAACTTCAAACGCTTTTCTTATAACCTTTTTAGCCTTTCTAACTTCTGCTGGAGTATCTACTCTTACTCTTTCGACGAAAGTAGCACCTACTAGTGTAGAAAGCATTTCAGCTATTCTGATTGGATAACCATGAAGCTTAGGATCTCTACCACCCTGGCAAGTTGTAGCCTTTTCTCCTATTAGAGTTGTAGGAGCCATCTGTCCACCTGTCATACCATAAGTAGTATTGTTTACGAATATAACTGTTATATTTTCTCCTCTATTGGCAGCATGTACTATTTCAGCAGTACCTATAGAAGCAAGGTCTCCGTCTCCCTGATATGTAAATACCATATGATCTGGTCCTAATACTCTCTTTATACCTGTAGCAACTGCTGGTGCTCTACCATGAGCAGCTTCACTCATATCACAGTTGAAGTAATTGTATGCAAGAACTGAACAACCAACTGGTGCTACACCTACAGCATTACCTAAAACGTCCATTTCCTCAAGTACTTCACCAACTGTTCTGTGGATTATACCATGAGTACATCCTGGACAGTAATGTGTCTGCGCATCAGTTAAACCTTTAGTTTTTTCAAAAATAACAGCCATTACTTAGCACCTCCTAATATATCTATCGCTCTATTCATTATTTCCTTTGGTTCTGGAACCATACCACCTGGCCTACCATAGAAGTGTACTTCATGTCTACCATTTGAACCAAGCTTAACATCTTCTACCATCTGTCCTAATGACATTTCTACTGCAAATAAGTGTTTGCAAGCTGGTATTTCATCGAATGCATGGTATGGGTAAGGCCATACTGTCTTAGGTCTTATTAGACCAACCTTGTAACCCTGTTCTCTTAGTTCGTTTACACAGTTCTTAACAACTCTTGCCATAGTTCCGTAAGCAACGAATACTAGTTCTGCATCTTCAGTTCTATCCATTTCTACCTGACATTCATTAGCTTCAATCTTGTTATACTTTCTCTGTAAGTGGTAGTTGTGCTCTTCAAGTATTTCTGGAGAAAGGTATAGTGAGTTGATTATATTTGGCTTTCTTTCTCCCTTTGTACCAGTTGTAGCCCAAGTCTTTTCAGGAAGCTCTCTGTGCTTTCTTGGCTTGTCAAAATCAACTGGTTCCATCATTTGACCTATCATACCATCTAGAAGAACTAGTACTGGAGTTCTGTAGATTTCTGCTACGTCAAATGCATCCTGGATCATATCACATGCTTCCTGAACACTAGCTGGAGCGTATACTGGAGTTCTGTAGTCTCCGTCTCCACCACCTCTAGTAGTCATAAAGTAGTCTGACTGTGATGGCTGTATAGAACCTAGCCCTGGGCCACCTCTCACTACGTTTAGGATAACACATGGTACTTCAGCACCTGCACAGTAAGTTATACCTTCCTGCTTTAATGCTACACCTGGTGAAGATGATGAAGTAAGAACTCTAGCTCCAGTTCCACCTGCACCATAAACCATATTTATTGCAGCAACTTCAGATTCTGCCTGAACAAAAACTCCTCCATTTGCTGGTAATTCTCTTGACAAATATTCTGGTAACTCACTCTGTGGAGTTATTGGGTAACCGAAGAAATACTTACATCCAGCAACCATTGCTGCCTTACCAAATGCTTCGTTACCTTTCATTAGTATCTTAGCCATTTAAAATCCCCCCTAATTAATTATAATCTTTCTACTGTAATAACTGCGTCTGGACACATCATTGCACAGCTTGCGCAACCGATACATTCATCCATATTTTCTACATTTGCAGGGTTATATCCCTTTGAATTAACCTTAGATAAGTCTAAAGCAATTATCTTCTTTGGACATACAGAGATGCAAAGTCCACAACCCTTACAGTACTTCTGATCAAAAGACACTCTACCTTTAGCCGCCATTATATTGCCTCCTTAATAAAATAATTATATTATACTAATTATATAAAACACACTACATCATCCACTGGTCTCTTAACATTAGACTAAGTGGAATAATTTCACCTTCAAAGTCCTCAGGAATCTGGTCAACAAGACTTTCCATGCATGAAACAAACTTTATTGGAATATTTCTAGCCTTTGAAACTTCTCTACATACCTCCTGACCCTTTTCAAGATCCTCTATTGTAGTCGCCTTGAGCATATGAGTATTGTTGATTAGTCCTGTCACCTTCAACTTTGAAGCTGCCTCAATCTCATCAATATATCCCATTACCTCTTCAGCTGTCTGTGTTTTCTCCCTATTTGCGTTGACAACAAAGAACATATCATAGTCTTCATCATCAATCATATCTCTATACCTAGCTATGACAGTTGCACCTACCTTATCACCACCAAGGTCTATAATGTTGTTGTAGTCCTTGTTTAGTAAAGGTGTGTGTATCTCAGCTGACAATGCTGGTATATCAAGTGTTGGAGCGTCTACGGAAGATGCGATTACATGAATCCCCTTTTCTTCAAGTAAATCCTTCATTCCCCTAGATCTGAAGTAAACGTTTACAACATCAAGGTCTGATATAGCAAGTCTACCTTCAATTTCTCCTCTTAACTTCAATGCGTAGTTTACTGAAAACTCGCTCTTACCACTCCCATAGTGGCCTGTTATTATTCTTATTCTCTTATTATTCATCCGCTTACTCCTATACAAAAATCCTCAATCTCCAGAATTTTAGTTCTATATAAGCCTTTATCTATCAAAGTAAGATTTAGTAGATCTTAGCTTCTTCTTCCCCTCTAAGAATTCTAAGTCCACCTAAGGCAAGAGCTGCCATCTCATCTTCACCTGGATAAACCTTTACATCAGCTATAAAGCTTACCTTGTCTATTATCTTCTTTGTAAACATCTTTGAATATGCTATACCACCAGTCAATAGTATTGCATCTACCTTGCCTTCAAGAACTACTGAACATGAACCTATTTCTTTAGCTATCTGATAAGCCATTGCATCATATACAAGTTCAGCCTTCTTATCTCCCTTTTCTATCATGGCTTCTACATCTCTAGCATCACTAGTATCAAGGTAAGAAACTAGTCCACCCCTACCTGTTATCTTCTTCTTCATATCTGCTAGTGAGTATTCACCACTGTAGCACATCTGTACTAGACTACCTACTGGTATTCCACCACTTCTCTCTGGAGAGAATGGTCCTTCACCATCTAGGGCATTTGCAACATCTATTACGCTACCCTTTTCGTGGGCACCTACAGATATTCCACCACCCATATGTCCTACTATAAGGTTTAGTTCATCGTATTTTTTACCTACTTCATCAGCATATCTTCTAGCTATAGCCTTCTGGTTAAGAGCATGGAATATAGATCTTCTCTCTATATCAGCAAGGCCAGATATTCTAGCTACATCACTAAGTTCATCAACAACAACTGGGTCAACTATATAAGCTGGTATACCAAGTTCCTTAGAAAATTCCCTAGCTATTATTCCACCCAAGTTTGAAGCGTGCTGGCCAGATACTCCAACTCTTAAGTCTTCTATCATATCATCAGACACACTGTATGTACCACCTTTTATCGGTTTAAGAAGACCACCCCTGCCTACTACACAATCAAGTTCTTCAAGTTTTATATCAGCTGCCTTCAACTCACCTTCTATAACGTCTTTTCTAAAGTTAAACTGGTCTGCTATAGTTTCAAACTGACCAATTTCATCAGATGAGTGGCGTAGTGTTTTTTCAAATACTTCCTGGTCATTGTCGTATACTGCTATCTTTGTAGATGTAGACCCCGGGTTAATTGTAAGAATCTTAAAAATATCTTTCATCATTACCTCCAATTTTCCATTTAATACAATTAATTTATTTATAACGTTTTCATAAACCATAAGAAACAAAATCCACTTCTAACTCTGAACAAATAAACTAATTTTATAACCAATTAATGTCTAGTAACTCACTTTACAATAAAAAACTAAATCATCAAACTTTTTACTAAACAAGGCAATAAACTTAATTTTATTAAATCTTCTATATCCTGTCATAATGATTAGCTCCGTTAAAAAAACTAACAACTCATCTTGTCTAAAAAAGACACTTTTGAGGAAGAAGACATATAATTTAAAGTATTTGATTAATCCTCTTGATTTATTATAAGTATTCATTTAGTTTTTCAACTTTGCAAACGATTTTACAAAAATTAATATCAATTAATAGATAATTTTTTTCTATTCACTAATTCCTTTTCATTTATTATTTTATAACGAAAATTAAGAAGATGCAATAAAAATATTTAATTAACAAAGATATGTCAACCTTATATTATAATGTATCTTCTCATTTTTCATTTATTATTTAAATTTAACTAAATTTTCAAAAATTTCTATAATATTAGCCCATCTTATAAATACAACAACAATATGCTATTCACATAATTTTTTGTCTATTTATCAATTAAAGGCAAACCCTTGCTAGGTATTACTTTTTTATAGGAGATTTATTTTTTGCTTATTTGAACCTCTTCTATATCACCTTTTATCTTTATATCATCAGGTATAACAAGTTTCACTTTTTTGCTACTAGCATTAGAAAAATCTTCTTCATTTAGTCTATTTGTAGAAATTTCTTCTATATTTTTTAAAGTTTCATTATCACCTATTATTGTAACCTTTTCAGGGCTAATTGATAAAGAATCTCTTGTAATATCCCAATTTCCTAGATTAGGTACTACTTCTACTTCTTTTTCAATTGCAAACTTGATTTCAACATCCATCTTCTTAATCTCTATATCCACGCTTACTGGTTTCTTGTTTTTTGTGAAGGCTAATAGGTATATTTCCTGTACTACTTGAGTTTTATCAGACATCTTTTCAAGCTTGTCTGTATTTATAGTAGCAGATACATATGACACTTCATCGACCAAGCTCCTAGGACCAGACACCTTCACGTACTTGTATTCTCCATTGGCACTGTGTATTTTTTCCTTGTAGTTTGAAGGAATCTCTATCTTAACAGGCACCTTTTTAGTTATTTTTTTTTCTAGATTTACGACAAAGCTACTCTCTTTAATTTCTCTTGAAACATGACTTGATATGTTACTTGATAGGGATACAGTATTTTTACCCTCTACAGGATTTATCACTTCTCCATAAATACTTACGCTGTTCTTGGTAATCTTCTGAATTTCGGATAACTTGCCTTCAAGAGTTATATCAGTAGTCATGTGATCTTTGGGATATATAACATATCCCTCTTTTTCTATCTGTTGGGTATTTTTTATAGTTATTGGAATATCTTCTATAACCTTCCTATCTTCTGGATCTACAACAGCAATTACATACATCCATAAGGCTACTGCAGCTGCAACAGATATTATCTTTGTTTTTATATTCTTCTTATTATTTAAAGGTTTTTTATTCATAATAGACACCTACCTATTTTTGCTTTTTCATCAATTCTTTGAATATATTAGTGTTCTCAGACTTGGTCTTATAGAAATTCTTTAATATATTAGTAAGTCTTTCTCTTGTAACATCTCTGTATATCTTGCCAGACCTAGTAATTGATACACTTCCTGTCTCTTCTGACACTACAAGAGTAAGGCAGTCCGACATCTCACTCACACCTATGGCAGCTCTATGCCTTGTACCTAGTTCCTTGCTTATATCTTTTCTCTGAGTTAGAGGAAGTATGCACGCAGCTGATTTTATTTTTTTGTCTCTAACTACAACCGCACCATCATGTAGAGGTGTATTAGGTATAAATATATTACATAATAATTGCTTAGTCACCCTACCCTCTATCTTAGTACCAGTATCAACTATTTCATTAATCTTAGTCTTTCCTTCAAGCACCACAAGAGCACCTATTTTCCTGCTAGCCAAATCGTAAAGGGCATCTACCATTTCAGCTATTACAAGGTCTTGGTCCTTATCTATATCAGAATCACCATGTCCACCAAACTTTATTATGCTAGTATTTCTTCCTATATGCTCTAGACCCGCTCTTAATTCTGGTTGGAATATAATAAATGGAAGAATAAATCCTACCTCCAGTATCTTTACAAGTATCCAATAAAGTGTATGTAATTTCAGCATACCACTCAATTGTGTAGCAACCAATAACATAATTACGCCCTTAAAGAGCTGTTCTGCCCTGGTATCCTTTATAAACATCAACATTTTATAAAATATATAGGCTATTATTAGCATATCAATCGCATCATTTATGCTTATTTTCAAGGCTATTTGAGAAATTTTATTTAAAGCTATACTTATTGACCACATCTATAATTCTCCTTGCTTAATTTATTTAAATACATACGATAATTTATCATGTATAATTATTTTAACACACTTTTCCTTACATAAGTCTAAGTATATGATTTTTTGTAAAAAAATATATAAAAAAAAATCCTATAAAGGATTTTTGAAAAATGGAGCGGGAAACGAGATTCGAACTCGCGACTTCGACCTTGGCAAGGTCGCGCTCTACCACTGAACTATTCCCGCAAAATGGCGACCTGGAAGGGGCTCGAACCCTCGACCTCCAGCGTGACAGGCTGGCATTCTAACCAACTGAACTACCAGGCCTTGTTGCCTATTTGTATTAAAAAGTGACTCCTAGGGGAATCGAACCCCTGTTACCGCCGTGAAAGGGCGGTGTCTTAACCGCTTGACCAAGGAGCCATAATAATGGTTGCGGAGGCAGGACTTGAACCTACGACCTTCGGGTTATGAGCCCGACGAGCTGCCAACTGCTCCACTCCGCGATAATTTGGTCTTTACATATCAAAATTGAAGTCATAGACTTCAATTTCCAATTAAAGTATTGTTTTTGTA